>JAPKCW010000228.1:0-2809 GCA_028822815.1 Nitrospinaceae bacterium
TCTTGGACAAGCGAATCACCTTGGCGTAACACCCGCCTTCAAAATTAAAGACGCCTCGATCGCTCCACCCATGTTCGTCATCGCCAATCAGTTTGCGTGAAGGGTCTGCGGACAAGGTGGTTTTCCCGGTTCCGGAAAGCCCGAAAAATACTGCCGAGTCCCCCTTTTTTCCAATATTCGCGGAACAATGCATGGATAAAACGGATTGTTTTTGCGGAAGCAGATAATTCAAAATGGAGAAAACAGATTTTTTGATTTCCCCGGCATAACTTGTTCCACCAATCAAAACCAATTGTTTGCCGAAATCAACGATGACAAAAACTTCCGAATTGGTTCCATCAATGGCAGGCACGGCTTTAAAGCCGGGAACCTGAATGACGGTGAACGCGGGTTCATGAGTTTCAAGTTTTGCCATATCCCTGATCTGGATAAACATGTTCCTCGCAAACAGGCTATGCCATGCCTGCTCAGTGATCACGCGTATATGGGTCTGGTGCTTGGGATCGGAACCGGCGCAACAATCCTGTACATAAACTTTTTTGCCCTGTAAATAGGCCAGAATCCTGGAGTACAGAGCTTCAAATTGTTCTACGGTAAAAGGCTTATTGACTTTTCCCCACCAGATGTTTTCCTGACTGGAAGGCTCCTGAACGATAAACTTGTCTTTCGGTGCCCGTCCGGTATGTTCTCCTGTGGTCACACACACAGGCCCTAAATGGGAAACATACCCTTCTCCGTTGTGGATGATATGTTCGTAGAGTTGTGGAGTAGATAAATTCCAGTGAATCTTTTCCAGATTTTTCAGACCATGCGTTTCCAGACCAACTTTATGTTTTAAAACTTTTTGCGGCATGGACAATATTCCTTTATGATATAAGGGTGATGGTTGTAAGCGATTGAAAGGGAACGGCTTCTACGTTTAGCCCCTTCGTTGATTGTTTATAACAAAGTTTATCATATTTAAGATAAATGAAAAACGCTTTTTACCTCGGAAACCCGCTTTTAAAGACAAATTTTTTAGGGCTTTAGAATGTTTCGATTGTTTGGTGAAAAAAAGGAGGAGCCGCAGATCAAGGTTCTGGCACGCGAAAAAACCCGGTATAACGATATTTATGTTATCCAGAATGGGGAGCACCGCGAACTTTGGTTCAAGGGCAATGGGGAATATTACCTGCAAAGCCGGGTGGACACGAAGGGGCAAAACCCTCTTGCCCTGGTGTACTCACGAATGATCATGGCTTCCCTGCTGTTTTGTCCGGAACCCAGGAGAATGCTCATGGTGGGTTTAGGCGGAGCCGCGGTCACCAATTGTCTTGGCGCATGGTTCCCGAATTTGAAAATAGATATTGTGGAGGTGGATGGAAAGGTCGTTGAGGTGTCCAAAAAATATTTTTCCCTGCGAGAGTCTGGCCATTGTAAGGTGTTTGAAGAAGACGGGAGAGTATTTATCCAGAAACGCAAAGAGCAGGAACCTTATGACTGGATCATTCTGGATGCGTTTAAAAGCGGGTCCATCCCCTATCATTTGAAGACCGAGGAGTTTTATAAAGAAATTCGCGCGGTGCTTAGTCCCGGCGGCGTGGTGGGATCCAATCTTTATGGCAAGGGAAATACCTTGAAACCTCGGGATACCAAAACCTTTCTCTCGGTGTTTCCTAATATTTATTGTTTTGAAGATGATGATCAGGTCGCAACGGTGCTCATCGCGACGGATGGGGAATGCTGGAGCGAAGAAAAAATTCGTGACCGGGCATCAACATACCGAAAACTGCCGGAACCCTTTTCCATGGAAGAAGTAGCGAAAACGTACCGGCCAGGAAGATTTCGGGAAGATTCCCCCTCAATGTTTAAAGACCATCTCTCGGGCAACGGTTTCCTGCATGATGTTGAGCTGGAAAACCGACAAAATTCCAAAGCCCGCCGCTATCCCATCACGAACGTCCACTAAAAAATTGGCAGGCCAAATTTTTAAGTAGAAAGGTCGAAGATCTGCACTTTGCCCCCATCAAAATTAGCCACCGCTAATTGGTCGTTAAAGATGGAAAGCCCTCCCACTTTTCCCAACTGCCCGGCTCTTCTACCTGGTTTGTGGTAAACGCTCTGGACTTCGAGTTGGTTGTTGAAGTGTATAATTTGGCTATTCCAGAAATCTGAGCCGAAAATACCGTGGCTGGGATGCCAGGCCAGAAAATAAATTTCATCCACTCCCAAACTGGCTTTCTCGGTCTCGCGGATCAGATTGCCTTGTGCGTCAAAATGTTTCAGCAAAGATTTTGACCGGTCTCCCACAAGATACGCTCCATCCGGCAGGCAATAGATACTGACGGGTTCCTGCAAGTGGGCGCTCAGGGTTCGTTGAACTTTACCTTGCCCATCAAAAACCCGTATCCTGTTATGTTCGGATTCAGCTACCCAAATATCATCCTGAGCATCGACAGAGAGGGAGAAAATGGGGCCAAAATCTCCCCGTCCAAACTGGAGAAGGAAATTGCCGCAGCGGTCAAACTTTTTTATTTCCCGGTTCATTTCATCAATAACATAAATCGAGTTTTCGCTGTCGGTAGACAGATGAACCGGGTATTGCAGGCAGGTGGGAGCGGATCCCCATCCGCCAAAATGAAACTGGTAGCTACCTTGTTGGGAGTAGCTGTAAACCCGGTGGTTTTCATAGTCGGCAACCAGCAGATCACCATCCCGGTTGTAGTGGATTCCTTGAGGCGCCAGGGTTTGCCCGATTTCCGCACCGGCTTTTTCCAGAATCCGGCTTTCCCGGAAACTTGTTTTCGGGCCTTCTTCTGAAGTCGGCCGG
>JAPKCW010000229.1:0-2784 GCA_028822815.1 Nitrospinaceae bacterium
CATTAATCAGCACTTCAACCTAGCAATAGGCATGCCTGAGCTCAGTAAACTAAAACCCGCTTTTAGAAAGGACGGCTCTGTCACTGCAGGCAACTCCAGTGGCATCAATGATGGGGCCGCGGCACTTCTCCTTTGCAATCAAGAAAAGGCCGATGAACTGGGCTTGAAGCCACTCTTGCGCTGGTTGGGATCAGCTTCTGCCGGAACCGACCCCAGGTACTTCGGGTATGGACCAGTACCCGCTACAGAAAAGCTGCTTAAACGCTTCAATCTCGAGATTGAAGATATCGGCCTGATTGAACTTAATGAAGCTTTTGCAGCTCAAACAATCGGATGCATGAGGCGTTTACAAATCAGTCACGACAACACTAATGTTAATGGAGGAGCCATTGCACTCGGTCACCCGACGGGCTGTTCAGGTGCTCGCATCTTGGTAACACTAATGCATGAAATGAAACGAAGAGCTGCACATATGCAACGTCCTTTTTACGGACTTGCTACCCTATGCGTCGGAGTTGGCATGGGTGAGTCCACCCTGGTTGAGTGGATAGGGGATTAGGAAAACCTATGGAAAGACCGCTCTCAGGTATACGGGTTATCGGCCTCGAACAATACATAGCTGGCCCCTACTGCACTCTTTTACTCGCTGACGCGGGAGCGGAAATTATTAAAGTAGAGAGACCTGGTAAAGGAGACCCCCGTCGATCAATGCCGCCATTTGCTGAAAAAGAAGGAAATCGGAAAGCAGCTGGATTTATGAGCTACAATCGAAACAAGAAAAGCCTTGCCCTAAACCTTCAACACTTGGAAGGACAAAAGATTTTCCATGAACTAGCGACAACCGCTGATGTGGTAGTTGAAAATTTACGACCTGGGGCCATGGATAAGATTGGATTGAACTACAGTAATTTAAGTTCCTCTCATACCAGACTTATTTGGGCAATTATTTCTGGTTTTGGTCAGCTAAAAGGATATAGGGGGCCTTACAGTGATCGACCGGCGTTCGATATTGTTGCCGAAGCCATGAGTGGTATTATGCACCAGGTCGGCTATGCCGACAAACCGCCGTCAGATACCCTATATGGCATGGCGGATATATACACGGGGATGGTGACTGCCTTCGGTATTATGCAAGCCCTCTTCATGCGGGAACGCACGGGCAAAGGCCAACTAATTGATTCGGCAATGTTCGACAATATGCTTTCATTAAACGAGTCAATGGTGGCGCTCCACTCAGTCGCGGGGCAGTCCCCCATGCGCGGCACCCCAAAAAATCTTTTTCCACGTGGCGCTTTCAAAACCAAAGATGGCTATATAGCCCTTAACGTCCCTGACAACATCATATGGGAGCGACTATGTAAGGCGATAAACCGGATTGATATGATTGAGGACCCTCGTTGCAAGACTGGCGTTGAGCGCGCAGCCAATGCCCATTACATTCAGCCAATCATAGAAGTTTGGCTTGAACAACTGACACGCGACGATGCTGTTGAAAAATTAAATTCCTCCGGTGTTCCAACCGGGCCCGTTAATACTGCCGAGGACATATTTTCTGATCCCCATGTGAATGCTCGAGGCCTCCTTATGCCAATTACTGATAGTGAAGTGGGCAAACATTTGTTTGCACGCTCGCCCCCATTTCTTTCTGAAGCTCCTACACTACCGACGGAACCTGCTCCTAAACTAGGGGAACACACCATAGAAATACTCACTGAAGTATTGGGATACAGCGGAAAAAAAATAAACGAGCTTTCAGAAGGTGGAGTAATTGGCCATTAAATTATGAAACCCTATCCGGGTTAACTTATGCATATCGAAGGCAAAAAACATCAAATTTCCATGACAGACCAGTTTAACCCTGTTAGACACGGCAATGCTCCTTCGACTAGATTTTGTTAGCCGCCAGCCATAAATGCTGGCTCACAGTATTGGCGACGACGTTTCAGCTGACGGCAGACAGAAACAGCGTCTGAATTACTTGCCACCGGGCCTACAACAAGGCGGAAGAAAACGCCTTTTTTACCTCCCAAATTGACCCGAGTGATCTCAGGCTTGAAATTTCCAAGTAGCGCGCGGTGCGCACGGCGTAACCCTGCCCAACCCCGATCTGCAGCCTTACGAGATCTGAATGACGCTATATGAACAGCAGGACGGGGGCCCGAAGGTGCGGCTTTCCTTTTTTCTACCTTTTTAACAACTTTCTTTGGCGCGGGCGCCGATTTTAAACTAAGTGTTTTTTCAATTGCCAATTTTTCTCTGGTTGCTTCCTGGAGGGTAATAAGACCCTTTTCCTGTAACATTTCAACCCGGCGAATTGCGTCAGCCGATGCCAACAATCCTTTTGGTGCTGGTTGAGGCCGGGCCCGGTTTTGGGGGTCAGCTGGCATCAAGCCATTGATGATGGTTGTTCTCTCTGCGCCATGTTGGCGAGCCGTAATTGCACGAAGTTCCAACGCCTTACCGATTGCGCGAAGCCGCTGGATAATCAACTCGGTACTGGGAACTGTTCGATTTAATCCCGCCGCTGGGGGACGTTGGGTAAGATTTAATAATGCACCAAGATTGGCCTTCCGCCTAGCGTCATATTCATCGGGCGTCATAAGACCTTGATCGCGGAGCTTCAAAAGTGTCTCAAAGCGGGTAATAATCCTTTTATCGTCACTGGACACCATAGATATGTGCTTCTGCTCCCTAGACCGGTCAGTATAATTAGGGGTTCGTTTGCTGCGACCTGCTCGGAGTTTTTCTTTAGCATTTTGTCGCATTTGTTGTGCCTCTTCACTG
>JAPKCW010000230.1:0-2777 GCA_028822815.1 Nitrospinaceae bacterium
AAATGCCCACCTTGAAGATTTTTTCCAACTATCAATACCACAATAACCATATTTTTCTGACCGTCATTCTCAGTTTTCTGCTCAAAACATTTGGCCTGAAAGAATGGTTGTTAAGGATGCCTCTATTGATCTGCGGGGCAGTCAGTATTTTTCTGAGTTACAAGTTGGGCAGGAGGGTTTCTGGAAACATTGCCGTAGGGTTGGCCACGGCTTTTCTGATGGTCATCAGTGAAAAGCATGTTTTCTTTTCCACCAACGCGCGCGGATACCTCGTGATCATGATGCTGGCGTTGATGGCAGTGACTGTTGTGCTGGATCGACTTGAAGGGCACCTACTAAAATTTAAAAAACTTTCCAATGGATTCAATGTAGTGCTGGCATTTTTTGGCTGGGTGGCTATTTGGATTCTGGGAACCTGGACGATTCCCACCTTTTTTTTCTTTGAGGTTTCGGTTGCGATATTTTTAATGGGAATTTTGCTGTCAGGAAACCACGTATTTAAAAAAGCGTCTCTGCCCTTGCTTTCGACTGTGGTGGCAGGGCTCGTATTTTATTTGCAATACTACGTGTTGATCAGTCCGGCAATGCTTGCTGAGGCTACTTCAAACGCGGCGAAAACATCCTTGCCGTTGCTTTTTCCCGAACTTCTAGCTGAATGGATAAGCCCCTTTGAACCGGCAGGGTTTCTGTTTTTCTTGTTTGCCTTGGTGGGATTGAGTTGGTTGTTCCGGCAAAGCCGGATTACGGGTTTTCTGATGGCCTTTGTTTGGCTGGGTCCCATCCTTATTGGAATCGCGGGTTTTTTGCTGGAAATACTTCCTGGCGTTCCACATGCCCGAACTTTTTTTTATCTGCAACCATTTTTTCTCCTGCTGGGTGTGATGGGTGTCCGGGAAACTGGAACATGGTTTTTAACATTGATGAAGCGAAATTCCGGCTTTCATGAAAAAGGTCTGCGGATCATGACAGGAGTTTTGGCAGGTATCCTTTTCCTGATTGCGGGTTTGAACTTTCTCCAGCATATTTATCCTCAGCGTCTGTCGCGGGCACCTTTGCAGAGGGTCCATGATTTTGTCCGAAAATTAAATCCGCATGACCTGCTTTTGGTTTCTCATAAAATGCATGTGGAGTTTTACCTGTATGGTGCCCGTGATACGCGAAATCGGATCGAGAATATTATGCGTGACAGACAATTGGAAAGTATTTATTTTCTGGATTATGAGAAAAAAAGCGTATCAGGAATTCAGGAGTCGGACAAAAAAGTAAAACCGATCCTGGACTTTCCCGCATTGACCGGGAATGCTGGAAAAGAGGGACCCACTCTCCCTGAAGAGGCTGTGGAAGTGGCCGGACGATTTGGCTCTTTTACTTTCTATCGATTAAAGCAGGACTGGTTACGGCCTCTGCCAGGATGGGAGAAAGCGGAACTGGACCCGGCTCCTTTGGGAACGAGACCCTTTATATGGGACCTTTCAGGAATCCGGCCCTTGATTCGGTTTGAAGATTCCTTTACGGTAGCGATAGAGAACAAGGAGCTGTCATTTTACCAGGCTTCGGGTTTGACTCTGAACTTGGTGGAAGTTGCGGGCAGTGAAAAATTTTTTTCGGCGGCCCTGTTGGGCGGGCGGATGAAAGAGGGTAATATTATTTTCGACCCCAGCTGGCTACCCAATGCATGGATTCTGGATCATCCCTATGGAAGCGATATTTTTAACCGCCACTGGAATCCGGCTGTTTTTATCTCTCAGGGCGCGGGACGCTTGTCGGTGATGGATGTAAAGTTTTCCCGGCGTCTGGGACATGGGGCGTTAAGGAATTTTTTGAGTTATCGGATTGATAAACCTGAGGTGGAAGGAAAATGATCGTCGTTACAGGAGGAGCAGGGTTCATAGGCAGTGCCTTGGTGCACAGCCTTAACCAGAAAGGTTTTGATGAGGACATCTGGGTGGTGGATGAAATGGACCACCCAGAAAAGCAGAAGAACCTGGATGCTCTTACCTATTCACGATGGATTGGTAAGGATATTTTTTTGCAGGAGGTCACAGGGTTAAAACTTCCTGCGTGCTCAGCGATTCTGCATATGGGAGCCTGTTCTTCAACAACGGAGACTAATGAAACCTATCTGCGCGAAAATAATTTTGAGTACACCCGATCCCTTGCCCAATACTGCTTGAAGAAGGATGTGCGTTTTATTTATGCTTCCAGTGCCGCAACTTATGGAGCGGGAGAGCACGGGTATTCTGATGACGAATCCCTGCTGGAAACATTGGCCCCTCTCAATCTTTATGGGGCCAGCAAACAACGGTTCGACCTTTGGGCCAAAGAGGTGGGAGCGCTAAAGGACATTGTGGGATTAAAATATTTCAACGTGTTTGGTCCGAACGAATACCATAAAGGCGATATGCAAAGTATGGTCCGCAAGGGTTTTTTGCAGGTGCGCGATGCGGGCGTTCTGAACCTGTTCAAATCTTACAAGTCCGGATATGGTGACGGGGGGCAGGAGCGGGATTTTCTATATGTGCGTGACGCGGTGGCAATGACCTTGTTTTTTCTGGAGCACGAGGATGTTGCGGGAATCTATAATGTCGGATCAGGCAGGGCGAGGAACTGGAATGACCTGGCTTCTGCGGTTTTTAAGGCGATGGATAAAAAAGTGGATATTAAATATATAGAGATGCCTGAATCTATTCGGGATCAATATCAATACCACACCTGTGCCGAAATGGGGAAAATACGGGCGGCGGGATATACGGGAACGACCGCTTCTTTAGAGGAAG
>JAPKCW010000231.1:0-2758 GCA_028822815.1 Nitrospinaceae bacterium
CGTTAGGGCCGATCAATCCTATAAAATCTTGTTCTCGAATGGATATGGACAAATCCCTCAAAACCGGTGTGGTTTCATAGGCGAAGGAAATGTCTTCCAATCTCATCAATGCCTGGGTCATGGGGTTCCTTGAAAACTTGTCTTTTCTGTTTGGCTCTTAAATATTTTCGGATGTATGGCTTGGGCAAACCGTGCGATAATTTTCAAAAGCCTGGGGCCCGGTATCAAAATATAATCAGCACCGATAAAATAAATTTGTCCGTTTTGAACAGCTTTGATCGTGGGGAAGCGACTCCATTCTTGAATCCTGAGGTCAATTTCCTTTTGTTGCAGGTCTGATTTCGGGCCCGCTTCACTAATGATCTCCGGTGATTTTTCAATGATGTACTCCTTGGATAACTTGGGGTACTGGGCTGGAGAGTCTCTGACAATATTATTTCCCCCGGAGATATTGAGCAGTTCGTTTAAAAATGTACCGGGTCCTACCGCATATAAATCACGGGAAGGATCATTGCTATCCCCCAGAAGCAATAACACCTCTTTTTTAGGTAAATGTCGTTCCTGATAAAAAGTGATTCCTTCATTCAAGCTCAGGAGTAGTTTTTTTGCCGATTCCTGGCAATTTAAGGCAGTCCCAAGTTTTTTAATGGATGCAAAAATTTCTGCCAAATTTCCCATGTCCACTTCGAGTGTGCGAATGGCCAGGCTTTTCGCGTTTTTGGCGATTTTCTGATTGCCGGATTGATGGATGATCAAGTCCGGATTTAAAGAAACCACTGTCTCCATATTTGGATTGATCATGCCACCAATACTTGGGAGCTGACAGGCTTCCAGTGGGTATTTGCAAAAATCAGTTACGGCAACTACTCGGTCCTTTAATCCGAGTTCGAAAAGGGTTTCGGTGATGGAAGGGGAGGTTGAAATGATCCGGTCTGCTGGTTTGCTAACTGTGTTGCCTGCCCAAAGCAGGGATGATGGAGGAAAGACAACCCAAAGGCTAAGGAATATTACTGAAAATATCCTTGAGGTGACTCCAAGCATGAAGAACACTTGAATTCGATGCCCGTGAATCCGGAAATTATTATTAAGGAAAGAAAGTGAATTGAATGAAAATAATTTCACCGGAATATCCTCGTTCCAGCGAAATGAGGGGAGAAGCATGGAATTTAGCTTGACTTACCTCAGGCCGCGAAGGTTTTGTTAACAGGGTCAGAATCAGATGTTCTGGCTTCCGGATCATCCGAATTTCCGCGCCTTCCCATTTGAAAACAAACAGTGGCAAATTGCGGGATTCGTACCCGGATACAGCGGCGGGTCCGCGACGGATTCTAACCGTCTTTCCTGTGACCGACCCCAATAAGTTTATTAGATATTAACAAAATACTTGTAAAAGTCAATCCACCCCCTATTGACTCTTTAAATCAATGGCATTTTTTCAGGCGTTAAAAAAGTCGCACAAGTCCTGCAGGTTTTCCGAGTTGATTTCGTGAGACTGAGTGGTTTCTTTTGACGCAACCTGGTGACCATGACTTCTCATTTCCTCAAGAGCATGATCGGCCAGGAAAGAAGGAACAATCTCATCGTTACTGCCAAATATGCCGAGGATATCGAGGGGCTCATTTTTCTCAATAATCGGGCCTGAAAATTCTGGTAGGAAGCCGCAGATGGAAGCCACTTTGAACAACGAGCGCGTGCCCAGAAGGGTATAAGTCAGGGAGGCGGCTCCTCCCTGGGAAAAGCCCCATAGGCAGGTTCGAAGCGTCCCCTTTATATTTGAATAATGCTGGTGGGCAGAATCGATGATTTGTGAAGTATAAGTGACAAAACTTTCTACTGTCTCTTTTTGCTGCGGGCCGTCTTCCCACCAACTCCAGATGCCATCCCCTGCATTAACCGGGCCTTCCGGAAAAACCATCAAAGTGTTCTGGAGTGTTAAGCGGTTGCCCAGTACAAGTATATTTTCAGGGGTGGAACCTGCGCCATGAAAACCGACTAAAAGGTTGACCGGTTTTTTTTCGTCAATTTTTGTTTTCCCCAATATGACCTTTTTATTGTTCCATTCGGTGGTTGAATATCTGGTTGTCATCACTCGGACCCTGCTAGTTGTGATTGAATAAAATCTTCGGCCAGCGCTATCGCTTCTTCACGGGTGGCTATGCTACCAAGCACTTGTGCTTTTTGGATGCAGTGCAGGATTTTACCAAAAAGTGGGGAAGGAGAAAGATGGAATTGATGAATTATATCTTCTCCATTCAGTAAGGGCTTTTTATCCATTGCTGGCAGAAATTGACAATAATAGAATTTAAATATGCGGTTGCAGAAAAGAGCCACGTCTATTAAATGGAAGGCGGAAATGAACAGGATTACAGAAGCCAGTAGTTCTTCGTGAATCATTTTGATCAATTCGTACGTTGCAGAATTGTCCGGTTCATGATTTTCCTTTAAAAATGCTTCGGTCAAACACCGGGCCCCATTCAGGGTTTGGTCCATAAACTTGATTTCCGCATTGCTGGCGCGAATGTTCCAATCTTTGACAACAGGACCATCAGAGGCCTCTGTTGATGTGATTGCGGAGTTTTGATTCATTCCTTGCAGTAACTTCGAGAGCTTTAAAAGATATTGGTTGTTAAGAAAGCCACTGGCGCTAAACTCCTCTGTATATTCGGGAAAAGCTTTTTCTGGTTCCTCTAATAGAGACTCCAGCCTCTGATATTGAGCAAAGGTGCTGGTTTTATCAGATATTGGAAAAAGACAGTGC
>JAPKCW010000042.1:0-12767 GCA_028822815.1 Nitrospinaceae bacterium
TGAATGGCTTCAATCACCATTTCATCACAAATACTTTCCGGGTCGTCCACCCAGTTATAAGTCGGGAATTTACAAAGCGGACAAGGGGACCCTTGCAGATGGATATAATCTTTGTCTTCATCCGTCATCTCTCCCGGATCGACATATTTGCTCATCAGGGTATCGAGATCGGTGGCCATGGACAGAAGCTCTTCGTGCGTCAGCTTCTCAGTTTTCCACAGCCCTTCAAAAATTCCCTTTCTCTGCTTTTCCGGGATTTTACGGTAAAAATTATCGAATTCACGGTACCGCGCTTCCTTAGGCAAAACAGAAACAACGCCCATACGCCCCAACCGGGAATCCACATACATATTCCACAAAAGTCTGAACCTCGCTGTTATGAGGTTCTTCACTGATGGATTGCCAGGGATAAAAGCGTCTTCATAGTCAAACTCAGGGTCGACCATATCTTTGGCATGCATAAATTCATGGATCAGGAAGGCATCGAGCTCCTGAGCTTCTTCGGGATTGCTAAACCGGCTCGCCAGAACTCTCATTTCAATGAGGGGGTTCCCGGAAACACGATTGAGAACATTGGAACCTTCATCCACTTTATTGATCGCCCGTTTCACCGTCACTTCTTTGATGCGTTCCTCAAATTCGCGGGCCAGATCATAAGAGATTTCGTTAGTTTTTTCGTCGTCATCTTCAAATTCTTCCTCACCATCTGTTTCAGCAACTGCGGTTTGGCTCTCTTCCGCATCCGCCTGTTCCTCTTCTCCATTGGCTTCAACCTGTGCCTCTTCCTGAACAGACTCCTGATTTTCAGGTTCCGCGTTTTGTTGAAGCAGGGCCGACTTTTTAACAGTACGCCTGCGTTTGGGAATAAGACCTACCGCTTCCAGAGCACGTAACACGTGATCTCCCAGCTTTAATCTCTCAAGAAAAAACAGACGGTTAACCTTTTCAAAGGCGGCCTCCCGGTCATCTTCAGGGAGTTCATAAATAGGATCGGCGAGGGAATGGAATTCGTCATAATCAGCACGATAGCCGGACCTTTCCAAATGGTTAAGATGCCGAAAAGCAGACTCTTCCATTAATTGAGCACTATAATTAATCTTCATTCTTTTTCACACCATATAAAGCTTAAAAGATTTGATAAACCCCGCTAACAGGGCAAACTCTTTTCCCGGATTAAGAGCAAACGATCCAGTAATTTATCTCCTTTTAAAGGTCTGTGTCAAGACAAATGGCCTTTAATTTTTATATTGTTACGCCTTGAAAAAGCCTTTCATTTCGCATTCATGAACCTGGGCACCCCAGTGATTCCAGATTGACCTTTAAAATTTATAAAACCTCAAATTTTAAAAGGTTTTCGAGCGACAACGACAATAACTATTTCTTATCGACCGTATCTTTGAATTTTTCGATATCCTGAAGCGCCTTCATGATCTGCTCCGGATCGCCTAAATCTTTGGCAATTTTCCTGGCTTTAGCGATAAATACATCCGCCGGGTCATATCGTGAAACCATAATCTCCATCCGGGCTACCGTCAAATAAAACTGGATCAGGCTAGTCCAGCTCTTGGTTTGTTCAAAGCAACTGCTGGCTTGGTTGAAATAATTTTCCGCTTCCTCAAACAAGTGGTCTTTAAACTTCAAGTTACCCAGATAGGTCAAGTCCTGACCGGCACCTTGATAATCATCAATCTCACGGGTCAGTGCCAAAGCTTTGAGATAGGTATCTTCAGCATTTTTACGCTCGCCATTGCTAAAAGCGAGATTGCCAAGGTTACGGTAATCTTCTGCTATTTCTTTTTTGTCGTTCAACCGACTGGAGAGATCAAAAGCTTGTCTAAAGTATTCACCGGCCTTCTCCTTGTACCCCCGACCCATATTGAATTTACCCAAAAACCTCAGGTCAATGACAATCTCCTTCGGGTCATCAAGAGTCCGGGAGTTTTCCAAAGCCTTTTTGTAGTAGTCCTCCTGCTTGGTGCGTTCCTTTTTTTCCACATAGATATTCGAGAGAACACGGCAATCCGCACAAGCATTTCTGTAGTCTTTAATTTCCTCAGAAATTGCCAAGGATTTTAGCGCAAATTTTTCCGCTTGTGACCAGTCTTCCTTTTGCAGGTAAAGGTGATAAATATTTCGGTTATCTTCCGCCATCTCTGGCTTGTTTCCGGACTGGGTATTGATTTCCAGGGCCTTCAAATAATTTTTCTCGGCGTTAAACCAATCGGTTTTCTGCAGAAAAATATTTCCCAGGTTGCGGTGCTCAGACATTATTCCCGGCTTGTTATTGCTGTCCTGGTGAGCTTTCAAGGATTTTTTGACCAGCTTTTCCGCCTTATCCATTTTTCCCACCAAAATCAGGACATTCAAATAACTGCCATACATATCCTGAAGACCTTTTTGATCCTTCAACTCCTGCTTGAGCTCAATGGCGCGGGCATAGTTTTCTTCTGATGCGGCATAATCCTGCTTTTGCATAAAAATACTCCCCAGGTTTCCCAAGGCAGCGCTCAATGCCGCCTTGTCCCCTGACTTTTCATGTATGGCAAGAGTCTCCTTTGCCAAATCGCAGGCTTCATCCCACTCATTAGCCATGAATAAAACATTTCCCAAATCGCTCAACAAAGCCAGCTTGAGTTTGCTGTCTTTCTCGGCCTCCGGCTTCTTGAGGGCTTCGCGAATTTGCTGTTTTCTATTTTCCAGGTATTTGGGCTGGGAAAAAATGAGCATCAACTTGTTCTGCACCTCCTGAACCGACCCCACCTCTTTCATGGCCTCATACAAATCACTGGCCCGCATCAAATAATCTTCCGCTTGATCAAACTCTTCCTTTTTTATAAAAATATCTCCCAGCGATTCACATTGCTGGGCGATTCCAGGCCGGTTCTCCTGTTTTTCCATCAGCTCCAGAGATTTGAAATACTGTTCTTTGGCACCATCCCAGTCTTTCTGTAAACTCCTGACGTTGCCCAGGTTGCCATAACCTCTGGCTTCCCCCATCCCGTCACCCAATTCCTGCATGGCCTTCAGGGACTTCTCATAATATTCCCAAGCCAGATCGAGCTGGTTTTTGTTGAGATAAATATTCCCCAGACTTCCCATGAGATACGAGTTTCTGCGCTTGTCAGAATCACCCACCCCCTCCAAAGCTTTTTTGAAATTGGCCTCGGCCTCATCCACTTTTTCCGTCTGCCCATCGCTGGCCATTTGCAGATAAATCCCCGCCAGATTGGCGTAACAGACTCCGGCTGATATCTTGTCGTTCTTGTCTTCCAGCACGGCTATGGTTTTTTGAATGGTTTCCACCACCTTGTCCATCCGTTTCCACTGGAAATAAAGTTCTTCCAGATCCTGTAGTTTGGCGATGACCTTGGTCTTTTGTCCGGTTGATGTGAGGGAGTCTACTTCGGCCAGCAAGGCGGATTCTTTATTCTTCAAATAGGTGGGATGTTTTTTGAGGGACTCGACTCTATCTACCAGTTGCTGGATTTTTCGTTCATCCTGCTTCGCCAGTTCCATGAACTCCTTGGCTTTCTGGTAAAAATCAATGGCCTGTTTCAAGTCATCTTTTTTCAGACTGGTGTTGCCCAGATATTCGTTATAAATTCCCTGGCCAAGCGGGTCGTTGGTCTCAACCATGATCTCAAGGGCTTTTTGGTAACTCTCTTCCGCCTTTTCCAGACTGCCTTGATAAAAATAAACACTACCGAGGTTGCCAAGGGAACTTTCGATGCCTTTAGCATCCTTGAGTTTTTCCATAAAGGTTAAAGAACGGGAATAAAAATCTTCCGCCTTATCAAACTGTTTGCTCTGGAAAAAAATATTGCCCAGGTTCCCCAGCACATAAGCCTGACCCGTATCGTCCCCGGCCTTTTCCATATGCTTCAACGCCTCGAGGAAGTTGGATTTCGCATCTTCAATATTGTTTTTCTGCAAATTCTCGTAACCGAGTTTCTCGAAATTTCTACCCTCATCCATACCTGATACCACCTTCACAAAAATGAGTTTGTAATTATTAGCAATACCCTGAAAACAAAAATATCTCCCGAGCCGCAAGGTGCCGTCTACCTCGACCCTGAAAAACCGGAAACAGCTGAAAACAGTTTATATTTCACGGAGTTAGGTTATGAATTATAAAGGCTTGACCGCCCCCTGTCAACAAGGCGGAAGCCCCCGGTCTGGCCAGTGGGATACAACTTTATATTGCGGACTCGCCAGCGTTATTATAAATTGGCCTCCCACTAGCCGTGGAGGCAGATAGCAATGGCTCGTTGAGCCGAGAAACCGTTTGCCCGCAAAATAAAAACATTGCAGTTTGCCTGCGGAGGTTCTCCGCAAAGAGGAGTTTACGTGAAAAAATGAAAAAAACAGAAAAGCTGATCAACGCATTAACCGGGGAAGGTTCGCTAACCTTCGCCGAGAACCTTGAGTTTGCCATAGAGCTGGAAAAGAAAATTCCCCATCTGGAATCCCAGGAGCATGAAGGGAGCACCCTGTGGTTCGAAAATGGCTCTGCCAACGTGAGCAATACCCGTGTCATCGTCAATCCGACCGGGCATATAGTCTTTTACAACGATAAGGGCAGGCGTTTTCTCTATACCGACCCGGAAGGCCATCCTCTGCACGAGGCCCTATGGGCCCACGATGACAATACCGGTGAGACACAACTGGCACAGGCCAGGGTACAACTCGACAGCCGGCAATGGGTCGGAATCAAGCCCCGCGCCAAAACCTTCCAGACGCAAATCGACATCAGCAGTCATGACGGTTGGGAAAAAATATCGCTCGATGCCCTGCGCGAAAAAGCCGCCGAAGCCTGGCGCGTCCCCTTCTCCGAGGTAAAATATTTTTATGATGATGAACACATGGTTCATCAGGGAGACGGCAAATACAATATCCAACTAACTAAAGATGGACTCTACGCCCTGCACGAAGGAAGTTTTGATAAATCTATTTTCATCAGTTTCATGTTTCAGGTCAACTGGGCTCGGCTCGACCTGATTCCGGTCGTTGAACTGTTCCAGTCCACCTTGCCCGGAACCGGCGGGGCAGTGTTCGAATTCATCTGGGGCATCTATAACGACCAGTCGCGGGAAGAGGAATTGCCGCCCCTGAGGTATCGTGGCCTTCCCACTTATCCCTCGAAAGAGGCATTCAATATTTTTTCGGCGTTTTTTGAACCACAGGGACCGGAAGGCAAAGACATCAAAAAAATATTCATGGACCCCATGACCTCCCATGAGATCACCTGGACACCGCAAAAACATGCCCCAGCACGTTATTTCAGTGATAGCCATAAAATAGTCATCACCGCGCAGGACGGCTACCTTTATAAAGTTACCGTTTATGATGACCCGATCACCTTTCCCTTCATCAATTGCGGGGGGGTGAAAAAACCGCCCATCGAGCGGGAAGTCACGGTGGGAACGCAAACGTTCAGCCTGGTGGAAGGGGAACTTGGCAGGGAAATTCCTTTCGATCCCATCTGGAGACTCCGTCCCCAGACGGATCCGACCAAAATGCAGCCCAAGTCCCCGTTTACCTGGAAATGGTTTTTCAACGGGGAACCACCGGCGGTCGATCCGGTCAAGGCGCAATATACGGTTCCGTTTTATCCCGAAGGCGCGGCCGATATTGATGAGTCCTCCCTGCAACCGATGGTGCTCGACCAGATGTTCCACTACATGGAAATGGTCCCGGCCATGCCTCACCGGCTGGAAAAAATAAATAAGGTTCTCATTCACACCTTTGACACGGTACTGGCCGGTTGCATCGATTGCACCCAAGAACGTGAATACACCGTCCTGTACAGCGATCCGGAGTTCGCACAGAAAAACGCGCAATTGTTGTGGAACTACGCCGCATCACGCGACCAGTTGAAAAATCTGGAGAAGGTTTCTTTTCTGCCGGAAAAGGACCATATCGCCGACGCCTACAGCTCCAAATACGGGCTGATCTTTAAATGGCTTCCCTTCATGTACCATCAAGACCGCGAAGCCTGCGAAAATATGCTGAAAACTTTGTCGGGAGCCCTTCTGCCCGGCGGATTCCTCTACCTGATAGGGCCGCGCCCCTTGGAAGGCCTGTTTGAGCATTACGGACTGGATAAACTTTACAACGATCCAGTTTATAATATGCCGTTTTTTCGGCAACACCTGAAAATGTGCCCGGAAAATCAAGTCGACCCCGAACTCTGCGTATTCCTGCTGGAAAAAAAAGAACCGGAAGCTAAAAAAGAAATCCAATCCGTTCCTGAATCTACCGAGGGCGAATTCGATGGCACCGTCCCACAAATGCGCGGCTTTAAGAGGCCTAACTAGCGGCGAAGGCGCGGCAAACGCTCACTATCGTTCACGAGCCGCGAAAATCATATCACGTCAAATTAGTAGAAAAGTTATCGTCCCCCTGACAAGGGGGAGGTTTGAACCCATCTGCGTCTATCGGTGTCCATCTGTGGCTGAAAAGGGTTTTACGTGATCGTCACAACATTACTTCGGGGGCGAGGTTACTTTCATGCGCTTCGCGATTGTTTTTCACGTAGAGGTCTGGTAAATCGCTGGTGCCGAAATGCGTGATATATAATAGAACATGCTCGCGGGCGTTGATGCGCAATGCCCAGGGATCAAAATCGTTACGGTAAAAGTCTTCGTATCGCGCCATCGCTTCTTCGGTGGTCTGGCCCGAATCCGGGGTGTAATAAAAATCCAGAGCCAGGTCGTGCTCGGGGTTTTCCTTAACCTTTATTTTGTACTCCTCGGTCTGGAACATCACCGGAGCGCTTTTATACAACACGAAAAAATACATTTCCACCGATGGAATCATGTCCTGATTCTGTATCAGGAACTGTCGCGTGTCTTCGGCCTCTTCCGGAGTTTCGCTGGGGAACCCGTAAAAACACATCACGTGGCTCCAGATGCCCACCCGCTTGGCCTGCTCCAGGTTGATTTTCGCGGCCTTGATATCGGTATCTTTCTTTACCAGTTTGATGATGCGTTCGTTGGCCGACTCCAGCCCGTAATACAAGGATCGGCAACCGGATTTATGCGCCATGTCCCACAACTTGGGCTCCAGTAATTGCGATTCAAATCGGATGAGCGTGGTCCAGTAAATATCGAGATCGCGCTCGACCATCATTGGCGGCAGTTTTATGAACAAGGCCGGAGGAAACGACTCATCGGTAAACATGAAATGTTTGGCGTTGAGTTTGTTTTTCAGGTATTCCAGTTCATCAACGATCTGCTCGGCATGCTTGGCGCGGAACTGGTCGATATAACCGGCGCCATGATCGCAGAATGTGCATTTGCCCCAGTAGCAACCGCGCGTGCCAAGGTAGGGCACGAGTTTTTCCGGCGAAAAATATTTTTCCCAAGGCATGCCGTCAAAATCCGGCGGCGGCAATTCGGTAACATTTTCCTGATAGGTGTCATTGACATGCATGTTGCCTTCTTCATCTTTATAGATGAGGTTGGAGACTTCGGACAATTTTCGTTTGCCCGAGAGGGCTTCTACCAGCCAGACCAGGGCGTGCTCGCCCTCATAGGTGATCATCGAATCGAACACCTTGCCAAAGAAATGTGGCAATTTGGCAAATTCGTCTTTGAGCCGGGTGATGACATTGCCGCCAACGGTCACATGAATATCGGGATAAGCCTCTTTGATTAAAGTGGCAAAGGTGATACCCGCCATCAATTGCACTGGAGTGCCGATGGAGATGCCGACGACATCGGGTTTTTCTTTTTTGATGGATCTCAACACCAACTGACGGCAGATGTCGGCATAAACATTGACCTGCTTGTCGTAGGGAACTTTCAAAAGATCTTCAGATACCCAGGGCCGGTAAACGTTGAGGTTGCTCTCGACCGGATAAAAATTGATGCTGGCAGGAAAGTAGCAGACCGAAATATATTCCATAACTTCCCGGAAAGCGTTGAGCGCCCATTCGGCTTTTTCGACCTCATAAAATTCCGGCCCCCGCATGATCTTCTTGGCACGAGCCACTTTGGTGATATGGTGGTCCAGGTCGATAAGCTGATAGTCGCTGAGCATTTGTTTCAGTTCGGCGTCTTCAGGACTTAACCTTTCTCCCTGCTCTCTCTGTCTCAACGCCCTCAACCGGGCCTGTATTTTGCTTTTGACAAACAACAGGAATCCGGACGTGAAAAAATGGTCAAACATTTCCACGTTTATATCTTTAAGGACGGTCTCAATGCCATTCTGGCGCAGAACCGCCGCCAAACTCGGCAGTGCCAGATAAGGGGCGGTTGGCACCCATTCCGGCGGAAATATCAACATGACCTTCTTCATATTAGGGTTCTTTCGATAATTTGCTTTTAATTTTTTGGAATCTAGAGGGTTAATGCTAACATATTGCCATCTATAACATTAACCAAAATCGGGCAGGGATCGGCAAAGCGTCCTGAAAACCTCAGGCAGCCAAGCTCGACAATAACCCGGTATTAACCTCATAGTTAAATGGAGCACGAAACAAGTTATGTCCACCACTGAAACCAGCGCGGAAGTTAAAGCCAAAATCCTGCTGGATGAAGCAAATCTGGCATTTTCAGAAACGTCTGAACGTAGAGACAGCAAGGGAGAACGCAATCTGGAAGGGTCGGCCTGGGAAGAAGGCCGGATGGAAGGGGAATACGATGAAGCCGATTATCAAAAGATTCTCGAGTTGCAGATGAATGCCGCTATCGCCTGCGATGAGCACCCCGAACTGGAAGACAAAACAGCGGAATTGTTCCAGTCGATCACTCCGGAAAATGCCGAAGAAGTCCTCAAGACCGTCTTTGAAGACCCTAATATCATGACATTGGGTAAAACCGCAGTCACAACTTTCATCCTGAGGTTCCCTACGGTGCAGTCCTTTGTCAACAAGGGTCACCCTTTGGTGCTGGCCATGGACGAATACATGCTCGAAAACTCAGATGCGCAAAACTGGCATGACTATAATAATATCGCCAAAGAAAATAACTGGCTCTAACTACTAGGCGTAGGGCCAACTGGCAATAGCTTTTATGAGCGAACAATGGGTTGCTCGGCTTGAGGAGTTCTTGCTATCTGCCTCCCTCGCTAGAGGGCGGCCAGCGGCCGGGGGCAGATTTCAATAGCTTTCGCTGGCAAGCAGGAGGTATAAGCGGCTTAACGAGTCATTGCCCATTTGTATCCCTCGCTAGAGGGCCGGAATCAATTATGAAGTTTAGACATAACCTCGCAAAAGAGACCTTTAAAGGTAAAAAGAAGAACACCGAACGGGGTGTTGAAGATCTAATCGATCCAGACCAACGCGGAAACCAGTCCAGCGCTGAGGTGGAAACGAACATCTTGAGCCTGGACAAAGAAACCATTACCCCAGAACCGGTCGCGGAAGAACCCAGGGAGATGTCCCGTCGGGATATTTTTTCGTTCGGCAACTTCCTCGATTTCGGCACAGCGGTGGAGGATGAAGCGCAAAAATCTGCTGAAAAGGTTCCCCAAAAACAGTTAGAGGATGAGAAAGACGAAAAACCTGAGGTTTCTGCTGAATCGGAACCTGTCGAAGGGGTCGAAGAAGTCGAAAAAATTGAAGAGTCCGAACCGAAAAAAGGATTTTTCAAACGACTGATATCGAAATTCAAATCAGAACCGGAGGAAAAGCTTTCGCTGCAATCGGAACCGGAAACCCAACCGGAATCGGCGGAAGGACCTGTCGAAAAACCTGTCGAGGAATCCATCGAGACATCGGCAGAGCTCGGCAACAATATCTTTGAGATTGAGGAGGCTGAAGACCCGGAATACGACCGCCGCAATTTATTACGCCAGGGCGTCCACTTTTTTGCCAAACCCGCTGTTGATAAAGTCCAAGGTAAAATTGACGGCATCAACAAAGTGATGGACAAAATCACCAAACGGGTTCCCCTGTTGAGGCCGCCGGGCGCGATTTCTGAGAGACAGTTTTTACAAGCTTGCTCCCATTGCGATGAATGCATCCACGCCTGCCCAAAAGATGCCATCCTGCGTGCACCCAAGAAAATGGGGTTCCTCGTTTTCAACACACCCTATATTGACCCCATGCGCAACCCTTGCGTGATGTGCACCGACCTGCCCTGCATCTCGGCCTGCCCCGATAAGGCTCTGCTTCCGGTGCAGGAGCTTAGTGACGTAAACATGGGCTACGCCATTTTAGATAAGAATAAATGTCAGGCCTACGGCGACACTTTCTGCCAGCAATGTGTGATCGACTGCCCGGTTCCAGGAGCGATTCACCAAGTGAACGACAGGCCCATCATTGACAAAAATATCTGTACCGGGTGCGGAGTCTGCATGCGCTCTTGCAGTACGGTCAATATTCCCCTCGCAATAAAGATCAAACCGCAGATGGTGATCGACTCTCAGCTTCACAAAAAACGCAAGGAACAGGAATTGGCACGCATCAAAGCGGAACAAAAGGCGCAGGAGGAATCCCTCATCAGCCAAGATAGCGAGGAAGTTGCACACGACCCGGAACCTTGAGTTCCTCTCCTTCCTCGATAGATTAACGCTTGCAAGTCTGGCTTGTTTTCGGTACCGTACTAGACTTTGCCCAAGGCCCACAACCATCCCAAAAAAAACTATTTGAGCCTCAATGAACAACGAACGAACACATGATTGCGGGACATTGTCGGACAGCCATATCGGCGAAACGGTGACCCTGTGCGGATGGGTACATACCCGGCGCGATCACGGGGGACTCATTTTCGTGGACTTGTGGGATAAATACGGCATGACCCAGGTGGTGCTGAATCCTCAGATCGACCAACTGGCACACGACCATGCCCAGTCCCTTCGCGGAAATTTTGTCATTGCTATCACTGGTAAGGTCCGCGCCAGACCCAATGACATGGTGAACACGAAACTGAAAACCGGCAAAATAGAAGTTTATGTAGATGAGTTGCATATTCTCAATCCATCGGAAACCCCTCCCATTTCACCCTGGGAACCGCAGGATACCTCGGAAGTCCTGCGCTTGAAATACCGGTTTCTCGATCTTCGCGGGCCGGTTTTGCAGCGCAATTTGAAAACCCGTTATGACATCACAAGGGTGGCAAGAAACGAACTGCACCGGAACGGATTCATGGAGATAGAAACCCCCGTGCTGACCAAGAGTACTCCGGAAGGGGCACGGGATTACCTGGTGCCCAGCCGGCTCAACCCGCAAAAGTTTTATGCTCTGCCTCAGTCACCGCAGTTGTTCAAACAGATTCTCATGGTCTCGGGCATGGACCGGTATTTCCAGATCGTGAAATGCTTCCGCGATGAAGATTTACGCTTTGACCGGCAACCGGAATTCACGCAGATCGATATTGAAATGTCTTTCGGCAGTGAGAAGTTCATATTCCAAATGCTCGAGGAAATGATGGCGGAAATTTACAAGGAGATCCTCGATGTTAAAATCGACACTCCCTTCCCGGTCCTGAAATATCAGGATGCCATCGACCGGTTCGGAACCGATAAACCGGATATGCGGTTCGACATGGAAATCGTTGATCTGGGAGAAATTGTCCGAGGCACATCGTTTAAAGTGTTCGCTCAGGTGCTGGAATCGGGTGGACAGGTTCGCGCCCTCAATGTCAAAAACAGTGCCGATACGTTATCCCGGAAAATACTGGACGATTTAACCGAAATTGCCAAAACATACGGCGCCAAGGGGATGGCCTGGATCAAGGTTCAGAAAGATGGATTGCAGTCGCCCATCATCAAGTTCTTCGAGCAGGAAATGCTCGACCAAATGCTGAAGGCTTTGGGAAGCCAGCCCGGCGACACAGTAGTTTTTATTGCCGACACCCCCAAGATTGTGGCCGATGCTCTCGCCCATCTCCGTCTGGCTTTAGGTAAACAGTTGAACCTGATCGATGAATCAAAAAACGTCTTCACCTGGGTCACGGAGTTCCCGCTGGTGGAATATGACGAGACGGAAAAAAGGTATACCGCCATGCACCACCCTTTCACAGCTCCGCGTGAAGAGGACCTTGATAAATTCGAGAGCGACCCTGGCTCCATTAAGGCTCGGGCTTATGATCTGGTGCTCAACGGCAACGAGATCGGCGGCGGTAGCATTCGTATCCATCAAAAAGAAGTGCAGGAAAAAATGTTTAAACTCCTCGGCATTGGCCAGGAAGAGGCCGAAAGCAAATTCGGCTTCCTGCTTGACGCCTTGAAATATGGAGCCCCCCCGCATTGCGGGATCGCTCTGGGGCTGGACCGAATCACCATGTTGCTTACAGGTGCCGGATCAATCCGGGATGTGATCGCCTTCCCCAAAACCCAGAAAGCCACCTGCCTGATGACCCAGGCCCCCTCGGAAGTGGACCCGAAACAACTGCGGGAGTTGAGGCTTAAAGCCGATTTATCCTGACCCCATCTGTAGGTGAGTCTGTCCCTGCACGAATTGCAGTAACGAAGGGAAAACCCCCACTTGCCGAAGCTCAATCTCCTTGTATTTATTGACTCTCATGAACCCACCTTTCCTGATGTTCCAATTCGGATCAGAAAAGCAAATAAAAGCAAAAATTTTGTTTAAAAACATAGGAGTCTTCCGGAAGCCTCCGTTAGACTATTAGTAGTAGAGAGGTAAAAAGAGTAGCGCTTTTTACCTTCTCAAAGAACACCTCCTCCTCGGAGTCCGGGAACAGACACCCTCTGTTCCCGGATTTTTTTTGTCGGTGAGCCACCGCCAGCGTGATACCCCTTCGGGCATGCGTGATGTCCTCTTCATTAGTCTTCATGCCCTGAAAGGGTAAAGGCAAATG
>JAPKCW010000232.1:0-2741 GCA_028822815.1 Nitrospinaceae bacterium
GGCCATGTCTTTGAAGACGGACCGAAACCCACCGGGCTTCGTTACTGTATTAATTCCGCCTCTCTGGTTATGCATAAGACGGTATCCAGCTGATTCCTTCCCGGAAAAAAATTACTTGGCGGAAAAAACCCGAGTTTCAGGATGAAACGCATACCAGGCAAACCAAAACCCCACTACAGAAGGCATCTGCCGGTCGTTTTCGTCCCGGATGACCGCTGTCCTGGTTTTGCGGTCATAAAAAATACGAATGGGTGTTTTGCCCAGGACATCCCTTACAGGGGACTTCACTTTTTCCAACTCAGAAAAAGGATACGCTTTAAAAACTTTTCCTAATTCTATACCAATCACCTTTTCTTTAGGGTGGTACTTCCTGTTCGTTGCGTTCACACCAAACATCAGTCTCTTGCTGGTTTCGTAGCCCTGATAAGGGTCCCGGTCATAATCCCTCCGGTATCCCGTATCATCAGACAGGACCCGGGTTTTCGGGTGTTTGACTTTCCAGTTCTTCCAGCTCGTATGTGTGGAAGCAAGCAGTTTTAGACGAGCGCCTATCAGGCTACCGGTCACCGCTTCCGATTTAATTTGCGACCAGAGGCTTTCCGTCTGATGATCGTAAAGCAACATATCGCTTTGGTAGAGCAAACCTGAAACCCCAAAAGTAAGCTCGCGCCCGTTCACTTTAGTGTCAAACACCATCCCCGTTCCGCAAAGGGGACAATATGTCACGACGATGGAAGCCCCGCCAATACGATCATTGACGATTTCATGCCAGTTCAAGATTTTAATGGGATACGCCTTCGCCTGACCATTCTGAACAACTCCCAGAATACGATCATGCTTTTTTAAAAACGTTGCTTCCTCTGCCGGTATAAATTTGGGCTGGAGAATGGCCGGAATGCCGTCCTTTCCCGGTCCGCCATCATAAATATCAGCAACAGGAATGCTGTGGCGAGAAGTGTCAAATCCGCAAAGTACCATGACAGCCATCAGTCCACATATTGCATGAACAAATGAATGAAGAATAGGTTTCATTCTGCTTGGTCGGATCATGCGGCAGCCCCTTACACCGGGAATCCTGGGCCATCAAACAGGGTCACAATGCAACTTTTCAGCCTTTTTTTGCAAAGCATCGGAAAACACGGCATGAAGTTCAGAACGAATTTTTTTCGAGTCGTATTCCACCATGGAGCCGCCGCCGTTTAAAAATTTCACCTGCGTATCAACCTTAAAACAAGCGGATCGTTTTTCTTGTCCTGTAGATACCTGCAATAACATGAGTTCACAGAATTCAATGCCCGCCTCCACGGATTGAATCAGTTGCGGATTGATTCGAAATCCCCGGTTCTGCAAGTGGTCACTAATCGCAAGCACTTTTTTAAACTCCTTACCGGCCTTTTCATAATCCTTATCGAGCACAAACTGGAGGGCTTTCATCATTGCCAGTTCCTTGTTGCCGCGGAAATGAGAATAGGGAGCCGGTTTTTTAAAATAGCGGTTTTCCAAATCGATCAACAGGCCGATAGCATTTTGCCGGGTCTTCTTGCGGGACAATGGATTGTCAGAGGGAAGCTCCCTGTTTTCCGGATTGATTTGTTCGGAAATATAAAACCACGCCAGCGTTTTTAGTGCCAGCGGCCGGGCCACCGCTCCATTTAAGATGGCATGTTCAATATGGTTCAGGCCAATGAGCCGAAGGTCTTTCCCTCCCTGCATGATCAGATTTCCTATTCCTCCCAGTCGGCTATTGCCATATCGATATATACAGAGGCCAAAATAGGCATCGGCAAGTTTTGGGTTTAAAAACAGCGCCTTTTCAAGATGGTTGTCGGCCTGAAACCCATTGATCAAGGCAATAATAAGGTTGCCCTGTCCATATTCAAAGATACCGATATAGCCTTCCGCCGCACCAAGGTACAAATTCGCATGGGCTTCCTGGTCGGGTGTCACGGAGGTAGAGTCCAGAATGTCATGGGCCAAATCTTTTACCCGCCTGCTGTGATACAAAAAATCTTTTGTTATTTTTTTATCCTGATATTTGCTGGTGAAAGCCAGCGTATGGCAAAGTTCCCCCAGCAAACCCGCGTAATTAAAATGGTACTTCATCAATTCAATGCGGTTTTCCAGGGAAGGTGATGCAGACTCCAGCCGGTTGATTTCGCCTGCAAACCGGGCGAACCACTCATCAAAATGGTAGTACATGGAATCCGTAAGTGCCAGGGGAGCCATTTCTTCGGCGGTCAGGTTGTTGGCGTTGCTGACAAACGGTTCCTGTGCCTTTGCAGGGATCACAGTAAAAAACAAAACTCCTGCCAAAAAGAAACAGATTTTTATTTTTGAAATATGCATAAATAAATAGAATCACAAATCGGATTTTGCGGGGCGGCGAATGAGAAGCTGGCGAATCTGCCCGACCCGCTGATAATCTTCCACCTTCATGAACAGTTTTTCGGCCTTCTTTAAATAAGGGAGCGCCTTGCCCGGATCAGACAATTTTTCGCGATACAATTTCCCCAACATTAAATGTCCATCGGCAAAATCGGGTTTAATCCGCACCACTTCCCGAAACGCCGTACAAGCTTCTTCAAACATTTCTAAATCCATGAGAGACAAACCAAAATAAAATTGAAGCTGAACCGAGTCGGGCTTGAGGGCTACGGCCTGCCTCATATAATCCACCGCCTGGGAAATTTGCGAGTTCATGCGACACGCGATGCCCAGGTAATAATAAACATTGGAGTCTT
>JAPKCW010000233.1:0-2724 GCA_028822815.1 Nitrospinaceae bacterium
TCGGTTACGCAAACCAATTGCGCCACGGGTAATTACTCATTTGGACATGAGATTGGACATAATATGGCTGCACGTCATGACCGCGCCAATGATAATACAGATGGAGCACCCTTCGACTACAACCACGGTTATGTTGATAGTAGCAATGGTTTTAAAACGATCATGGGTACGAGTAGCGATACACGAATTTCGAACTTTTCAAATCCCAATGTACTATTTGGCGGGGCTGTCACCGGAGTCGCGGAAGGGGATCCTCTCGCCGCAGACAATCGCCTGACCTTCCAAAACACCTCTCTCACAGTCTCCAATTTCAGACAAGCTATCGACTCACCTTCCAATCAAGCTTTCGCCTCCATTGTTCCGTTCTCCAACTCAAATAGAGTGATCTCACCCTATTGGCAGTCAGATAGTTCGTCTTATTCATTTATCGCGGTCACGCACCCGTCGCTAACGAGTATGGCTTCCCAGATTGGTGTCATCGTGCGGGCCATAAAAAATGATGGAACTTTATTTGGGTCTGCCAAATCTTTTACGGTTGATAGTAGTGCTACAAATCGGATATTTATCGTTCGATCCAGCCACCCCTTCATAAACAGCACCTCTTTAACTGATGTCGAATTGATTACAGGAAATTCCACTTTTCAACATGGTTTTCTTCATCTCAACCCTGTAGCCAGTAATCCTAATATCAGTGTAGATGGATTTCGTGATATCACCAGGCTCAGCTATTGGGGAGCTATAGTCGTAGAAAACAATACAACCGGTTTTGCTATGGAATTTATAGGAGATACCCATGATAGCGCTGCCACACCTAGCATGGCCGACTCTGCCGCTGTCAGCGGCGTCAATTAATCTTCATTTAAAAGCCCAAAATTAACAAAGTGCTATTTAAAGAATTGCCCGGTCGGCGTATTTAAAAACAACTCCAACGATATATCCTCCTGCTTTAAAAATCCCTGACTCGGCAGGCTTCCCTGTGAGACCAGATCAATGACCGCGCAGACTGACGAGGCAGTAGTCCAGGATATGGCCTTCCACATCCTGGCGTTTATCTTCCTGGGAAAATAACTGCGCACAAGTTCTTCCCGGACAAGCTTACCCTCCTTCTTCCCTTCTACCGCCACATGAACGTAAACGACATCATCCCTGACCGGTGGCTTGGCGTTAACCAAAATTTCCCCAGCCTCATTTCTGCGGTCTCTCATATACAGTTCATTAAAGAAAAACCGCATCAACTCGCCATGCCCCGGATACCGAATTGTTTTATAGTTCAAATTGTTCACCTTGCCATCATAAGTTTCACACAAAGTGCCCAACCCTCCTGATGTGGTGAACGCTTCAAGTTGTACGCCATCAATCACTATGGTCTCCAGTCCTTCCATGGAAGGCACCATGGCCCTTTGCCCATCTTGAATGACTTCACAGTCACTGAGGTATTCGTTGACCACCCCTTCAGCAGACCAGTTAAAGGCATATCCAAGAAGTCCACGCGGATGCTGTGGCAGAGCCCCAACACGGAGTTCCATACTGCGTAACTGCTCGAATCCCCCAGCAAGATGCGCCCCGCAAATTCCCACAAATCCGGGAGCCAGTCCACATTGCGGAGCCATGACTCCCTTTGCAGATTCCGACATTTCCAAAATGGCGGATGTGGTGGGAACATCTTCCGTCAGGTCAAAATAATGTCTCCCGGCCTGGTGCACTTTTTTTGCCACCCCCAGATTCAAATGAAACGGCAAACATGTAAGTATGGCATCGTGTCCAGCAATGGCCTTCTCCAGAACAGGTTCATCCGCAACCGTCGCTGAAATCACCTTGAAAGGGTAATCCTCATCGGGGCTGGTATCAAAACCCGTGACCTGATAACCATTCGACTCCAATAAAATTGCCGCCAAACTCCCCACGCGCCCAAGCCCAATTACCAAAACAGATTTGATATTCTTTTCCATTCGGAGCCCTTCAGTTATTCATCGACCTGCTACCACTTTATAATACAATATAATCCCCAACAGGAAGCAATAGACCATGAATCATGAAAATTTAAAAACAAGAGAGGACACCCGTTTTGTTCTTGTCCATTTTACAGGAGAAGATTCACCCACCTATGAGCAAATCAAGCAATCCCATTTGCTGGAGGGAGAACCTGAAATCGGTTTCCATTTCATCATCACGGCACAAGGTCAAACTTTGATGGGACGACATGTTTCAATGATAGGTTTCCACCATCCGGAACTGGATGACACCAGCATCGGAGTATGCGTAATAGGAATCCGGGACGAAATGAGCAACGAGCAATCCATTGCCCTCACTTTATTGCTGGAAAATTTGAAATCCGAATACCCCTCCTTGGAAACTGTCAAATATCTGTATAAAAAGGAATAAGCTTCCTCCATCGCCTGAACAAATAAAAGGTGAAGTCCCCCTGTGCAACAGGTTCATTTTTCCCCTTTCCAAAATTCCGTTATACTGCTCGAAAGAAAGGGGGCACTCTATGATCCGTCAAGTTCTAAAAGTTTTCAAAGCTTTGAACTCTAACGAAAAACCCTGGCAACTCAGCCTCGGTTTGGCATTTGGCGGCATCATTGGCCTGATGCCCTTATGGACCCCGCACAATATCGTCCTCCTGTTTCTGGCCTTCATCATCAATTTAAATTTTGCCCTTCTTGACCCGACCCCCGAAAAGTAGTCCAAATGTTAAACTCATAAAAACCATTTGGTAAGGGG
>JAPKCW010000234.1:0-2675 GCA_028822815.1 Nitrospinaceae bacterium
GGCGGATCATATAAAGGATCATCAAAAGGATTATTTTTGTCTCCTGGCGGCATTATTTTCCTTTGTTTTTAGGTTGGTTCATTTTTTCACGGGAGATAGAGGCTCTGAGCGCTGCAATGTCTTCCTGACTTCGCATCTTCTCTTCGTCGGTTTCTTCCCGTACTTCCATCTTTTCTCGCTCAAGAGCTAATTTGTCTTCAGCGATACGTTTATCGTCTTCGTTCTCTTGTGATCTTATCATAAGTTCTTTTTGTTTCAATTCCAAGACACCTTCGTTGTCTTGAGGAAGGTCCATTACTTCATTAACCCTTGGCATAAGTTCTTCGAGTAGATTAGCTTCCGTTTGGGCTTTAATTTGTTCTCTTACAGGGTTAGGCGGCATAGGTTGTGGTGGCATCCCGCCTTGTTGAGCCATCATTTGCTGTTGCTGCATCATCTGTTGCTCTTGCATCAGTTGTTGCTGTAATTGTGGGTCTTGTTGCGCCATTTGTTGTAACTGTTGTTCGGCTATCTCCTCTGCTTTAAAAGCAACGTGTTGAAGAATGTCTGTTAGTAAAGAGGTGGCTACAGGAGGATTCATAGACGCCATCGGGTTTTCTAAAAACGTGATGTGCGATTCAATGTGTGCATCATGGTCCTGATCCGGGAACGCCTGCAAAGGGGCACCCATCAAAGCTGCTGCATTTTCCAGTGCCGGACTTGTCGGTTGTGGTGGCGGTGGATCAGGTAAGAGTAGCGTTTCAATGTTCTGTGAACCAAGGGCCGTGTACATTCGGCGGTAGGCTTCTTTAATATTGTGTATGTCCGGGTTGCTTTGCACCAGTTGCAGTTCTTGTTGTGCCAAAGAAATTCGTTGGGCAAAAGAGAAAAAGTTTGGATCAGAAACCGGAATAACATCAATACGACCATCAAAGTCTTGTTGCTTGATCATTTGGTCTCCACCAACAACCTGATAAGGATACTCTGGTGGAAGGAACTCTGAGAACACTCTGGCTAATATTCTAAATTCTGTTTTTTGGGCATAGTGCAATCGTTTGTGGACCGCGGACATGACCTTGGTCCCCTGTTCAAGAAGTGCCAAAGTGGTACCAACAGCCGCCTGTTCATTACCCTCACCCACCTGCATGTCGGTCACAGCAGCAAAGCGTTGTCCGGCTTCAACACAAAAACCCATTAATTGAAATAAAGTAGCGCTTGGTTCCTTATAAGGTAGCGGCATCAGTGCATCTTTCAGGGCTCCGCCGGGTGCGTCTACGTCTCTAAATTCTCCGGGCTGTAATGGTGTTTCGTCATCTCTTATTCTTATGCCTCTGGCTTTAAAACCAGCGGGGAGATTGGCCAGGGTTCCTGCGTCTATGAGTTGTCTGAGGGCCGCTGTTGCGGTTCTGGAGAGTCCCCCGATCATGTGAATTAAACCAAAGCCGTAGAAACCCAGTCCTGGGAGAAACTTGTAGTGTACAAAATAAGGGATTTTCTTTTTTTGTGCGTCGTCTTCATAATAGTTACGTCGAATGGATAAAACCTGACTTGAGGTTCTATCAATAGTGATAATAAACGGTAGATGTAGCCCATCGGGGTCTTCAAAGCCCACCAGTTCCATGGCCACATGAAACTCCAGAAGTTCATACATCATGTCATTGCCCGAACCGCTAATGCCTTCTAGTTCTTCTACCTTATCTTGGGTGGTGGTTTGGGTGGTGATGTAGGTTGGAGTAATTTCAATGTCTCTATAAAATCCGGACAATTGTTGATTGCGGATTTCGTTGTAGGTCATCTTTACAATGTGGGTGATTCTTGTGCAGGTTCCCAAATCGCTGGCCGCGTACGGCACCACTAAATCTTCGACCGGAACAAAACGGCTCACGGCCCGTTGAAGACTGGTGTCATAATAAACTTTCTTAAACGCTGATCCGGCAAGGGGTAAATAGAACAATAACTGATCCATTTCCGGCGTGTATTCTTCCATGACCGTTGTAATCTCGTAGTTCATAAACTCACGCACACGATCAGCTTGAGCTTCTATTTCAGGAGTCGCTAGACCGAGGACCTCGGTTTTTACCGGTCCTTGAGCGGGCAGTAGTTCTTTAAAGGCTTGAGCTTGAAATTGAGTAACGGATTCTGCTAATAATGGGTGGGTTACGCCACTTGCACCAGGGAACGGTCGATCACGGTCTTCGTATCTAAACCCGAGAAGATCCAGTCCTTTAACATAAGCGTCTTCCCATTCGTCCCGACTCATACGGTCTTCTTCAAAATCACCGAGCAACTGGGCAGCGACTGCTCCAAGTTCGGATTCATCCATGTAATCAGCCAGGTTGGCGTTAAAAGGAATGGTGTCCTCGACGTTCATTTCATCGGGCATATAGTCAAGAACGGCACTGCCGTCTTGACCAAAATTAACCTCTACATCGCCGTTTTCCGGGACGGGGGAGTCAATTTCAACCTCTTGTCCTGCTTCAATATCCAAATCAATCAGGTCTGTGACCCGATCAATGTTAGTCGGTTTATTAATTTCCTCGAACGCCATTTAGTTTTTTAAAAAACGCCCGTAAACTTAATGCCTCTTTCAGCCGCTCCGCCGCCTCTGGACTTACCTTTTCCGGCACCGGGTTGTGGCCCTTTGGTGGTTTTCATTTCTTTGGTTTTTGCATAAGGAACAAAGCCTTGGTCTTTTA
>JAPKCW010000235.1:0-2663 GCA_028822815.1 Nitrospinaceae bacterium
GTCATCCACATGGGCAATTGCCGCCATCAACGTTCCCACAAGGCAAATAAAATAAAGCCGCTCCTCGGGCAAGTTGGTAGATACTTGAGAATGCGAGCTTTTCAGTTCAATTTTTTTCAGCACATGGCGTTTAAAATATTTTTCCATATCAGGGTCCGGGTCCCGCGCATGCTTGAAAATAGTCCTTTGCAAAAAATTTCTTATTCGCCCAAGAGATCTTTTTGTATGAGAAGATTTTTTCAACCATTCAGAGAACTGGTCGACCAATTCCCTTTCATCACTCTTCATTCTTTTATGCGCCTCGACCATGGTCTCCAAAGCACCCATGATTTCTTTTTTCTCCTGCGGGGAAGATAATTCCGCGACCATCTGGCGATACAACGCATCTTTTTCTTTTTTTGAGACCGGAGAGAGCAGATAGGGTTTCAACTCATCCAATTCATGTTTTTCCAGGTTAAATTTTCTATAAAATGATTTGAGAATATTAAGCTCTGCCTGCGAGACTTCTCCATCGGCCCAGGCAACGGTTGTGAGCACTTTAAGAAAAATCATTTTTTTAAACTGTGACATAACGTTTCCTCAATCGAAGCGGTTCAGCCAAACCCGGCTTCTGCCCGGAGTTGGCGATAAGGCGAAGAGATCCAGAAATCCATCCTGATCGATATCGGCAAATGCCATCTCCCGAAAAAACCGAAAGCGCGGAAGGCGTCTGCGGGTTTCATTGGTAAAATCCCATCGGCCCCTGCCCTGTAAATAATAAACTCCCTTTGAGGTCAAGATCAAGGCATCAGGTTTGGTGTTACCATTTGCGTCTAAAAGGTAAACCTTGTAAGAAGGGAGGCGGGGAAGCATTTTGTGTGACCGTTTTTTAAAATTCCCCCCTCCCGTATTTTCAAGAAAATATGTGGTTTCCCCAGGATAAGCCCTGTAATGTTTGTCGATTAATCGGTTGACAACCAGAAGGTCATTGTCGCCATCCTGGTCAAAATCAGCCCAGTCGGCGTGTTGGCTATCGTCAAGAATCCGGGGGATATGAGATTCAGTGCGGTCTGCGAACTTTCCTACTCCGTTATTTATCAGAAGCCGGTTTTGGCCTTTAGCGTAAACCAGAAAAACATCCACCACTCCATCGCCATCATAATCAGCAAAAGAGGCATCTCGAATTCCCGCAGGAAGACGAGGCAAAAGCAAAGCCGTCAAGTCCTCCAACCTTCCAGCACCATCATTAATGAGCACGCGGGTTTGATAGCTGGAGGGTTTTCCATTCGCATCCAGAACCATTTGACCAAAATAAAAAAGGTCTTTGTCTCCATCCTGATCCAGATCAATAGAAATCACCTTATCTATTCCAGGCCGAAGTGAGTAAGAGCCTCCTTTATTCTTGGCGTAAAAATAACTTTTCTTATTATTAAAAAGAATTTGGGTGGATACCCCGTTTTCCATTACCAGAATCAGGTCATCACCGCCATCACGATTCAAGTCTGCTACAGCAAGAGAAAGGATCGGGGCTTTTAATTCCTCTATCCACCGCCCCGGACTTTTCCGTTGAAAACCTTTTTTCCCATGATTGATGAAGACCTGTAGCTGAGGTTTTCCAGGCTCTGCCTCATTCAAGACCACCAAATCCGGTAATGCATCCTGATCCGCATGGAAAAAAATGGCCTGTCTCTGGGAAGAACTTTGTTCAGGAAATAATGTTTCATCGCGAAAACGCTGGCTGGCAGGATTATCCGCAACATGGGGTTGGGAGGCCCCACACCCATTAAGAAATATAATTACAAGCAGTGCTTGCCACAAAAGTTTAATCAAACAGGGATTGGGGCAATGCCTCTTGCGATAAATCGACTTGCAAGCCTTCATAAGCGGCAATGCTTTGTGGAAAAAGTTGGCGGGATTCTGTTTCAATTTGCTTGATAGTTTCGTCATTGTGGGAGGGATCGTGGTGAAATAAAACCAGTTTTTTGACATTCGCCGCTTCCGCAACTTTGACCCCTTCCCTCATGGTGCTATGCCCCCAACCTTTTCGGGAAAACTGACCATTGCGGCCATAATATTCATCTTCCGTAAACTGGGAGTCATAAACCAGAAGATCGACATCGCGGCAAAGCTCAATCAGGTTTGCATTTGGCCTGTCCTCATAATGTTCACAATCGGTGGAAAACACCAATGCCTTTCCTTCATGCTCAATCCGGTAAGCATAACATCCATTCGGATGATATAAAGGAGCTAAAGTTATCTTGTAATTGTCTCCTTCAATCACTTCCCCAGGTTTAACATCATGATAGGTAATTTTGCAACCAAACAAGTCGGATTTGACCGGGAAACACGGAGGTTCCATCTGTTGATTCAAAACTTCTTCAATGGTTGACGGTAAACTGGTGCCACCAAAAATCCGGAACTCATTGCCGGGAACAAAAAAAGGCGCAAAAAAAGGAAATCCTTGTATATGGTCCCAATGAACATGGCTGAACAAGATAGTGGCTTTTATGGGCATCTCCTTCATAAGCGCCGTGCCCAGATTTCGGACACCCGTTCCCGTATCAATGATAATCAATTCATCGCCGCAACGGATCTCAACACAGGTTGTATTGCCCCCGACACCTGCTGTTTCCGGATTTCCGCAAGGAATACTTCCTCTAACCCCCCAAAATTTTATCTGCACA
>JAPKCW010000043.1:0-12471 GCA_028822815.1 Nitrospinaceae bacterium
CCCCTCTGGCTGGATGTGCGGTCTACCCAGCAATATTATCCGCTGATTTCCACCAGCTTTTGGATGGAATACCAGCTCTGGGGTCTGGACCCTTTGGGATACCATATTGACAACGTTCTGCTCCATGCCATGAATGCCATCGTTCTCTGGCGCATTCTGGTTTTTTTAGGTGTCCCTGCCGCCTGGCTGGTTTCCGCGGCTTTTGCTCTCCACCCTGTTCATGTTGAATCGGTGGCCTGGATCACGGAAAGAAAAAACTTACTGTCAGGATTTTTTTATCTTTTATCGCTTTATACTTTCCTGCGATTTTATTTTCCCGGGCAATCGGTTTTCTCTAGCGAAAACCCGGTTAAAAATCGATCCGCTGTACTTTATGGTGTCTCATTATTTTTCTTTATCTTTGCGCTTTTTGGCAAAAGCATTACCTGCACCTTACCCGCAACGGTTCTTCTGCTTTTCTGGTGGAAACAAAATCGCATCCACTTGAAAATCATCCAGCTCATGGTGCCTTTTTTTGCGGTCGGGTTCGGTTTCGCCACTCTGACCATTTGGCTGGAAAAATTCAACGCAGGAGCTTTCGGGCCTGAATGGGATTTTTCTTTCTGGGACCGGTTTCTAATCGCCGGTCGAGCTCTGTGGTTTTATATCGGAAAATTGATTTGGCCGTCTCCACTTATCTTTACCTACCCCATGTGGAACATTGACGACTCGGTTTGGTGGCAATATCTTTATCCCGCAACATTTTTGCTTTTGATTCTGCTTTTAGGGGTCCTTAGAAAAAAAATCGGTAGAGGTCCCTTAACCGCGATTTTATTTTTTGCCGGTACGATTCTTCCGGCTTTGGGATTTTTTAATATCTACTACATGCGATTTTCATTGGTCTCGGACCATTTTCCATATCTCGCCTCAATCGGAATCCTGCTCATCGCTGTCACTGGAGTAGCCCGGTTAACGGGGAAAAACTTACCCGTATTTGCCATTTTGCTTTTACTGGGCCTCGGACATTTAACCTGGAAACAAATTCCTATTTACAAAAATGACTTCACCTTGTGGAGTGATACGGTGCAAAAAAATCCGAATGCCTGGATGGCTCAGTACAATCTCGGAAACGTTTTCATTGCCGAACAAAAAATCGAAGAGGCCATTAACCATTACCGGGAGGCGATTCGAATCAAGCCGGACTTTCCTCGGGCTCTTTACAACCTGGGCAACGCCCTGCTGGCTCAGGAGAAAACCCGGGAAGCTATTATTCAATACCAGGCCACGGTCCGTATCAAACCCGACTTTGTCGATGTCTACAATAACTGGGGCGTAGCCCTGCTCAAAGAAGGGAAAACTCAGGAAGCGATCACCCGGTTCGAGAAAGCTCTCGAACTGAAACCGGATTACGCCGATGCCCGGAATAATCTTGAAGTCGCCACTAGGCGTGGGGCCAGTGTGCAATAGCTCTATCTGGCTAGCAATAATTTCTCTCGGCCTTACGAGCCCTTGCTCTCTGCCCCTCCGGCAAGGAGCGGAGAGGGGGGGATTCGAACCCCCGGTACCCTCACGGGTACAGATGATTTCGAGTCAACCGCCTTCGACCACTCGGCCACCTCTCCTACTACCTCGGATATTGCATGAGAAGTTGTAAATCACCCCAGCCCCTCTTTAAAAAGAGGGGTTCATTTAGTGGCGGGGAAAAGAGTGCGCCCAGCAGGACTCGAACCTGCGACCTACGGTTCCGCAAACCGTCGCTCTATCCAGCTGAGCCATGGGCGCATAATTGGGTGATGATCCTGACTAAAAATCAGGATACATCAATGGGTATGTAATCCATCAACTGCAGAGCAAAAACATCGTGCTCGAATGCATACATCGTGGGATATTTCGCGAAAGCCCACCCTGTATAAAGGGTCTTGCCGTTTTGTTCAACCACTAATTGAACTGCCGGATTAGTCAATTCATTTCCGCTTGATGTATAAGCCTTCTGGCTCATCACAAAATTAGGCAAAAACGGCCCTACTGTAACCCTGATCCCCGAATCTTCCAACTCAAAACTGGAACCCAGGGTGATGGTTTTCATTTCGTTGCGTTCTTCGTCTTTCTTATTCTTGACCAGAAGCTTAACGGCTTTCCACTTGCCTTTTACTCCATCGGGAACAACGACTCCCCGTTCTATTTTCACCTTTTCCTGAACATTGGGATGGTTCTCGGTCACCGGGCTACCATAACTGTCAGGAGCCTCAACTTGCTGAACAGATTTTGATCGGGACCCTTCAAACTGGGAAACATCCAGTTTGTTTATATCGGTCGCAGGTAGATTGGCAATATCTTCCTTGCTCTCATAGGTACAACCGATGAACACGGACAACGCCAATATCAACCAAACCTTGCTTTTAAAAAAATACACCAAAACTTTTACCTGCCTCATTAAAAGGTGGCGGAGAGGGAGGGATTCGAACCCTCGGTAGGGGTAAACCTACACACACTTAGCAGGCGCGCGCCTTCAGCCAACTCAGCCACCTCTCCATATTTCGCAAACAACCGTTTCCGTAAAACTGTAATATCTCTTTCTTGCGCCCAACTATTCTCTCGGCCCAAAAAACCCTTGCCAGTTGCCTCTCTCGCTAGAGAGTGGCGGAGGGAGTAGGATTCGAACCCACGGAACTTTCGTTCAACGGTTTTCAAGACCGCCGCCTTAAACCACTCGGCCATCCCTCCTGAATATTATGGACTCGCTTATATTTATCTACTTGCTAGTGAATGTCAAGCAGGCGGTTCCCGTCTTTAAGCGGCTTGCCGGTTAACTCAAAGGGTTATAATTTTAAAATTTCCTGTCCATGCATATAGGAACGCAAAGCTTCCGGTATAATAACTGTTCCATCTTCCTGCTGGCAGTTTTCAAGCAGGGCCACAAACAATCTGCCAGCCGCTAGACCCGATCCGTTCAAAGTATGGACAAATTCCGCTTTGCCGCCCGTGCGTTTTTTACAGCGTATCCGGGCCCGTCGGGCTTGGTAGTCGGCAAAATTACTGCACGATGAAATTTCCCGGTAGGTATCCTGACTGGGAAGCCACACTTCAAGATCATAAGTTTTGGCGGCAGAGAAACCCAGGTCACCGGCACACAGCTCCATCACCCGGTAATGCAAGTTGAGTTTCTTAAGGATGGATTCGGCGTTTTCGACCAATGTCTCAAGCTCTGCGGAAGATTCCTCAGCCCGGCTGAATTTAACCAGCTCCACCTTATCGAACTGGTGTTGCCGAATCAGTCCCTGCGTGTCTTTGCCATAGGACCCCGCTTCTCTCCTGAAACAAGGCGTGTAGGCGGCATAACAGATGGGCAACGATTCTTCTTCCAGAATTTCATCGCGATGAAAATTAGTAACAGGAACTTCTGCGGTAGGGATAAGGTATAACGGGTCATCGCGGGCGGCGAATAACTCTTCTTCGAATTTAGGCAACTGCCCGGTACCCAGCATACTCTCTTTATTAACCAGGAAGGGAGGATACAATTCCTGATAACCATTCTCCCGGGTTTGCACATCGATCATGAAATTAATCAAAGCGCGCAACAGACCGGCTCCCAGACCTTTGTAAACAACAAATCGCGCTCCAGAAATTTTTGCGGCTCTTTTAAAGTCGAGCAGGTCAAGCTGTTCCCCGATTTCCACATGATTTTTCGGTTTAAATGCAAACTGCGGTTTTGTTCCCCAATTTCGTACCACTCGGTTGGCGCTCTCATCTGCACCATCCGGGATGGAGTCATCGGGAATGTTGGGGATGCCCAATAGTTTTTCCTGGACCTGCTGTTCCCAGGCCTGGATTTTTTCATCCAGCTCTTTTATGGAAATGTTGATGGTTCGGACCTCTTCCATAAGTTCGGAAGCGTTTTGTCCTTTCTGTTTGAGTTGGCCGACTTCTGCCGAAAGTTTCTTTTTTTTATTTTTCAGCGCTTCAGACTGTTGAAGTCCTGACCGCCGGTCTTCTTCAGGTTTGAGCAGTTCATCCAGTTCCTTAAAATCACCGCCCCGACGTTTGAGGCGGGTTTTCACCCCCTCCAGATTTTCGCGAATAGTTTTTAAATCGAGCATCAGGGTTGCTTTTTCATCCTTTGCTCAATGCCTACCAGTTTCATTTTGAGTATGGTGGGGTAGATATAACGTCCTTCCAGGGACTTGAACTGGTTGTATGCTTCTTGCAGATGTCCTTCTTCTTCCAGGCAGGAGGCGACAACAAAATCCATATCTTCTTTAAAACGGCTTTCTGAATATTCCAGATTAAAATGCCGGTACTGCTCCCTCGCTTCGGGGCACCGGCTTAAGGTATAGAGCATTTCTATAATTTTAAATTTAGTTTCTTCCGCCCAGGAGCTACCGGGATAGTTTTCCAATAAAATATTGAGCTCTACAAGGGCCTGTTCATAATTCTGTTTTTTATAGTAAATAGAAGCGATGCGGTATTGATGATCGCTGTTTTCATTTTCGTTTTTATAGTGATTGATTAAATTCTGGTATTCGATGATGGCTTGGTCATAATCCTTCAAACCAAATTCAGCGATTTCCGCAATATATTTTTGTGCAGGATAGCTGAACGATCCCTTTCGATTCATTTGCCGGACTTCCTGAAAATATATAAGAGCCCGCGTACTGTTATTCAAACTGAAGTGATGGATTTCACCAAGGCGGAACAGGGCTTCTTCGGCCTGCGTCCCGGAGGGATAATTTTTCAGTACCTCATTGAACATCTCGATAGCGCGGTGGTTTCGGCCTTGAACCCATTCTTCATTCGCCTTCTGAAGAAGAGAGCCCGTCTGTTCCGAGCAAGAAACAAAAAAAACCCAGCCCAGCAAAAAAATTCCCGCCGTGATTTTGGCCCAACCCGAGGCTGTTGCATCCGGATTAGATTGTATTGGATTGCCAGAGATTGTTACATCCATAGGGGGGAGAACTTTATTCAACCAGCTTTTCGATACTGACCACGTGATTGCCTTCCCCAATACCCACCAGGCGAACCCCTTGGGTATTTCGGCCTATCACGGATATTTCGTTGACTCGCATGCGTACAATATTGCCATTGGAAGTGATAACCAGAAGCTGATCTGTTTCCTCTACCTGTTGCACGCCCACCACGGTTCCTGTTTTTTCATTACAGCGGATAGTCATAACACCCAATCCGCCCCGTCCCTGTATCGGATACTCTTCCATCCGGGTTCTCTTGCCATAACCCTTTGAAGTTACCGTAAGGAATTTGTTTCCAGGTTGGACAATTTCTGCTCCCACCACCCGATCCTCCTTTTTGAGACGGACGCCGCGAACTCCCCTGCCTGTGCGGCCAATGGGGCGCACTTCCTTTTCAGAAAAACGAATTGAAAATCCCTTTTCAGTAGCGAGCAATATATCGCTTTCCCCGTCACACAGTTCCGCGCCGATAACTCTGTCTCCTTTATCAATCGTCAGCCCGATAATACCTCCCTGCCGGGGTTTGCTGTAAGCCATTAAAGAAGTTTTTTTAACGATGCCGCGTTCTGTGGCAACCATGACAAATTTATCTTCTTCAAATTCCCTGACGGAAAGGATGCTGGCAATGGATTCACCAGGCTGGAGCCGCAAAAGGTTGGCAATAGATTTTCCTTTAGCGATTCGGCTCACATCAGGAATGGAAAAAACCCTCAACCAATGAATCTTTCCTATGCTGGTAAACACCAGGAGATGGCTCAGTGTTGAAGCAATGAAAAGTTTTTCGACAACATCTTCTTCTTTGAGGTTCATCCCCCTAATGCCTTTACCACCCCTTCTTTGCGCCCGGTAATTATCAACGGTTTGGCGCTTGATATAACCGCTTCGAGTATAAACCACCACCGCGTCTTCATCGGCAATGAGGTCTTCAATGTCAATATCGCCTTCATCCGTTTCCGCAATTTCTGTGCGTCGCTCATTACCATATTTATTTTTAATTTCTACCAACTCTTCTTTGATGATATTGAGTTTGACTTCTTCGTGGGCAAGAATATTTAGAAATTCTTTTATCCGTTTCCGGGTTTCTTCCAAATCTTCAATTATTTTTTGCCGTTCCAGTCCGGTGAGACGTTGCAGGCGCATTTCAAGAATGGCCTTGGCCTGGATCTCCGACAACTCGAATTCGGCCATGAGCCCATCACGCGCAGAGGCCGGGTCGGCCGCTTTGCGAATAAGCTGGACCACTGCATCCAGATTATCAAGCGCGATGGCCAATCCTTCGAGGACATGTTCTTTCTCACGCGCCTTATTTAAGTCATACTCGGTCCTTCGGGTTACCACTTCTTTGCGGAACAGAATGAAGTGGTACAAAAACTCTTTAAGATTGAGAACTTTAGGCTGCTGGTTTACCAAGGCTAAAAGGATCACTCCAAAGGTATCCTGGAGCTGGGTATTTTTATAAAGGGAATTCAAAACCACCTGACCCATGATGCCTTTTTTCAGTTCCACCACAACACGGAGCCCGTCCCGGTCTGACTCGTCCCTCAGATCGGAGATTCCTTCTAGTCTCTTGTCTCTCACCAGCTCGGCGATCTTTTCCACCAGCCTGGCTTTATTGACCTGGAACGGAAGCTCGTTGATGATGATGCGCTCCCGGTCTCCTTTTTCCATCGTTTCAATCTCAGCCCGCCCTCGAATTCGAATGATCCCTCTGCCGGTTTTATAAGCAGCCCTTATGCCGCTTCTTCCCTGTATGATTCCCCGGGTGGGAAAATCGGGACCCAGAACAAGCTCCATGAGATCTTCTATTGTGCAATCGGGATTATCAATAACATGAACCGCGGAATCGATAACCTCATTCAAATTATGTGGAGGAATATTGGTCGCCATCCCCACGGCGATTCCCGATGAACCATTGACCAGCAATTGCGGAAAACTCGCCGGCAAAACGGAAGGTTCTTGCAGGGAGTCATCATAGTTAGGGGTAAATTGAACAGTATCTTTGTCTAAATCCCGCAGGAGTTCGCTGGTAATTTCTTCCATCCGGATTTCTGTGTAACGCATGGCGGCGGCGGAATCTCCATCTATCGAACCAAAGTTCCCCTGACCATCAACAAGGGGATGTCTCAGCGAAAACTCCTGTGCCATCCGGACGATTGTGTCATATATCGCCTGGTCTCCGTGTGGATGATATTTACCCATTACATCACCGACTATACGGGCAGATTTCTTATAGGGCTTGTTCGAGACATTTCCGGTTTCATGCATCGCAAAGAGAACGCGGCGATGGACCGGCTTCAATCCGTCCCGGACATCTGGCAGGGCACGACCGATGATTACGCTCATCGCGTAATCAAGGTACGAGCTTTTCATCTCATCATCTATATTAATCGGAGTAATCGTTTCCGGCATTCAAAGACCTTTCTATCTGTTCTCCAGACAATGCCCGGAGGAAATTTGCGCGTGATATTCTTCCTCAGTTTTCCTGCCTAAATATCCATATTTCTGACCTGCAGGGCATTTTTCTCAATAAATTCGCGCCGGGGCGCTACCTCTTCCCCCATTAATACGGTGAATATATCTTCCGAAGCCACCAGATCGTCGGCCCGAACTTGTAAAAGAATTCTGACTTCTGGATCCATCGTTGTTTCCCAAAGTTGTTCCGGGTTCATTTCTCCCAGACCCTTATAACGCTGAATATAAATACCCTTTTTAGCCATGCTTAAAACGGCTTGCAATAAATCGTGCTTGGAACTGACGGTAGTGCTTTCCCCGTTGTTGTGCAAAACAAAAGGGGGATAATCGTTCGCCTTGATCGGTTCGTAGATTTCCATAATATTTTGGATGATTACGGACTCCATAAATTCCGCATTGAACTTTAATTGGAAGTCTCGTCCGTTATTGGAACCAAACATCTCTATTTGGTAGTTTCCTTTTTCTGGGTCAAATACCAATTGAAAATGTACATCTTTTAGTTCTTTGTTTAAATCCACCTTATTGAAATTATGGGAGGTTTTACCAAAAACCCGGGAGGAACCCGTTTTGTCTATTTCTATCAAAAATTCTTTTAATCTGTTTTCTATTTCGTCGTTGAGCTCAATGCTGTCTGTAAATTGAATGGGGACATTCAGGTATTGCGACTTATATTGGTATTTGTTCCGGTTTTCTTCATCGATCAGGGAATCAAGAACTTGAATGATGGTTGCCATAATTTGTTCCAAGGTCAAAAAAGCTCCTTTATTTACACCGAGTTTGATCAATACATTTAAAATTGACCTTGGTATGTTATTTTTTACCACCTGATTAAAACATTCCTCGAACCGATATAGATCATTTACTAATTGGTTGAGTTCCCGTCCAAATATTTTATGCCCGCTTTTTTGGGTTGTTATCTCAAGTTTTTCTACGCCTTGTTCCATCAGGTATTGAAAAAGGAGCTTTTCATCTTTTAAGTAACTCTCTTTTTTCCCTTTTTTTGCTTTATAGAGGGGGGGTTGGGCAATATACAGATAGCCCTTCTCTATCAACTGCGTCATTTGACGGAAAAAGAAGGTGAGCAGCAGGGTTCTGATGTGGGCTCCATCAACGTCTGCATCCGTCATAATAATAACTTTGTGATAACGAAGGTTTTCTACTTTGAAATCGCTCCCAATTCCTGTTCCCAATGCAGTAATAAGGGTTCGAATTTCGTTACTGTTTATCATCTTTTCCGTGCGGGCTTTTTCTACATTGAGTATTTTTCCCCTCAGCGGCAGGATTGCTTGGTACCTTCTGTCGCGGCCTTGTTTTGCAGAGCCTCCTGCTGAGTCTCCTTCAACAATATAAAGTTCTGATGCTGCTGGGTCCTTTTCTGCGCAGTCTGCTAATTTGCCCGGCAGAGAGCTTATTTCCAGCGAGTTTTTTCTTCGTACCAGGTCTTTGGCCTTCTTTGCGGCTTCACGGGCTTGAGCTGCGCTTATAACCTTAGCCATAATTTTTTTAGCTATCTCTGGTTGTTCCTCAAAAACCTGACCTAGCTGTTCGTTGACAATTTGTTCAACAATCCCCTTTACATCTGTATTACCCAGCTTTCCTTTTGTTTGGCCTTCAAACTGTGGTTCAGGAATTTTAATGCTTAATACCAGGATCATTCCTTCTCGAACATCTTCACCTGTTAAAGTAATGCCTGAATTTTTTAACAGGTTGTTCTGGCTTGCATAACTGTTAATCGTTCTGGTCAAAGCTGATTTAAAGCCAATTAAGTGGGTGCCCCCATCTCGAGTATTAACATTATTAACAAAAGTAAAAATCTCCTCGCCGTAACTGTCGTTATATTGCAACGCCATCTCTAAATCACACTGGTCCTTGCTTCGTTCGATGTAGATTGGGTCTGGATGGATATTTTTTTATTTTTCCCTAAATGTTCTACAAAAGAAAAGATCCCGCCTTCAAATAAAAACTCATTATCCTTCCCATCCCTTTCATCATGGATATGAATTTTTAACCCTTTGTTTAAAAAAGCGAGTTCCCGCAAGCGGTTAGATAGAATCTCAAACCGGAAGTTTAAGTCTTCAAAAATTTCCCCGTCTGGATTAAAAATAACCTTCGTACCTGTGGTGCTGGTTTTCCCCGTTTCCTCTAATCTTGTAATGGGTTTCCCCCGGCTGTATTTTTGAGCATAAATTTTTCCATCCCTCTTTATTTCCAAACCCAGTGATTCTGCCAAAGCATTAACCACGGATACCCCAACACCATGCAACCCAGCCGATACTTTATAGCTATCTTTATCAAACTTCCCTCCAGCATGAAGAACTGTCATGACTACTTCTGCGGCTGATATATTCCTATCTGAGTGCATGTCTACAGGAATTCCCCGTCCATTATCAGCAACCGAAACAGTGCCATTAATATGCAAAATTACCTCTACCTCCGAACAATGGCCTGCAATCGCTTCGTCTACGCTGTTATCTACCAATTCAAAAACCAGATGATGTAAACCATCTATACCCGTTCCGCCTATATACATGGCAGGTCTTTTTCGAACGGCTTCTAATCCTTCTAAAATTTTAATATTTGAAGAATCGTATACAGTTTTTTGGGGTGTATTCATATATGTTTAATAATAGCTTTTATAAAAAAATTTATATTTATTTATAGTTGTAGTTGTAGGGCCTGAAAGTATGTGGAAAACCTGTCTAAGTTTTAAAAATAAAGGCAGATTTAAAAGAAGGAACTGTTATTAAAAGTGCTTTTTTTGTGTACAGGTGAGATGAAAGTTTACTCTTTAGATTATACTCTATTTTGCTGGTTTTATTCAGGTTTTTCTAACATGTTTTGAACAAATTATCCTTTTTCAATAAGTCCTAAAATCTCTTGGATAGAGGCCTTTAACTCATTATTTTCTTTGATTAAATTGGATATCTTTTTGTAGGAGAAAAGTACAGTTGTGTGATCTTTGCCACCAAACTGACGACCAATTTCGGGGAGCGATGATTTGGTGTGTTCTCGGCATAAAAACATGGCTATTTGTCGGGGCACAGAAATGTCTCGAGTGCGTCTTTTGGACTTAATATCGGAAACTTTAATATCGTGATATTTAGCCACGGATTTGATGATATTTGTAATAGTAAAATGTTTGTTTTTATCCAAAGTAAAGTCTTTTAGTACTTCCTTGGCTAACTCTAGATCGAGTTTCCGGTGAGTAAAGGAAGAGAAAGCAATTACCCGGAGCAGAAAACCTTCTAATTCACGAATATTGGATTTTATATTACCGGCAATGAAGATGGCAACATCCTGAGGAATAGTTTTTTGATGGATCTCGGCCTTCTTGTATAAAATGGCGACTTTTGTTTCTAGATCGGGGGGCTTGATATCTGCGACCAATCCGGACTCGAACCGGGACCGTAGCCGCACTTCCATATTATGAATATCTTTAGGGTACCTGTCGCAGGAAATAATGAGTTGTTTGTGAGACTCATAAAGGGTATTGAAAGTATAAAAAAATTCTTCTTGGGTCCGCTCTTTTCCTGCAATAAATTGAATATCATCGACCAACAAAACATCTAAAGGCCGGTACCTTTTCCGAAAAAACGGCATTTTATCTCTTTTAATAGATTCAATAAGATCAACGGTAAAGCTTTCGGCGGAGATATACCGAACTCGGGATTCAGGAGAGCTCTCGCAAATTTTATTACCAATAGCATGCAGAAGATGCGTTTTACCCAATCCTACCGCACCATATAAGAATAAAGGGTTGTAAGCTATGGCTGGGAGAGAGGCAACCGCCAAAGCCGCCGCATGGGCAAACTGGTTGCTTGATCCGACTATAAAATTCGAAAAATTGTATTTAGGACTGAGAGAGGATAAAGCCAGAGGAAAAGAGTCTTGGCCGGGTTCAATAACCGGGGTTTCTTGGCTTTCTTTTTCTTGTCCCATTTGGGCTGTTTTTTCAGCTTCTACGCAAAAGTCTACAAGAATTGGTTTTTCTGTTACAGACTTTAAAGTAGTTTCAATTAAGTCCCGGTAATTCTCTATGAGGCATTTTCTATAAAATTGATTTGGAACCGCGATGGTCATTAAACCACCATCAAAGGTTCTCGGATAGGTGGGTGAAAACCAAGTGGAGTAGCTTTCAGGGAGTATTTGCTCCGCAATCTTTTCTAAACATTTTTTCCAAAGGGCTTCTTTGGCTTCCATAGTTTTTAGAAACGAATAATGAGTTATAAGCGGGGAAATTGGCGTTCAATATATAAAATAAGAGCCCTAAAAGCAACCGCAAAAATCTGGAAAACAATCAAAGTTCTCCAACATCAGCATTAACAAAAGTTTTCCACGCGAGTTTTTTTACCTACGAGTATTTAAAGTGACGGGTCTTTGAGATCCTCCTGTAACACTTAATTTTTAAGAGATAAAAACCTCACTGTTCCAGTAGTTTAGCCAGCCTGTACCTTGTTTTTGATTACAAAGATAAGAGGACTTGTTTGGGAATCTTTTTACAAAGAGGATTTTGAGTCAAGATGGGTTTCCAATAGGTAATTTTAATTAGGCCCATTAGTTTTTAATTTTCTTCTCAGGCCTTCTTTGCGCAGTGCTTTTCCCACTTCTCTTAGGCTAAATGATATAGATTTGTTCCTTATTATATGTGGTGCTCTCAAATGGTCTTCAATGAAGGCCTTTCTAATAGAACGGCCGAAACAATCCCCGGGTCTTAACCACCAGAAGCAAGCTTGATAAAAAGGTTTTGGATTCTTCGATCGGTAATAACTGGGAAGGGGGTAAGATTGCGATGAATATTTTTAATTAGAAAAAAACGATTTTCTGTACGTAAAAAAATCAGCCTGAAAAGTCTGCAATGATTTCACGGATTTGTGAAATGAGAGTTTTGGTATTCAGAGGCTTGGTGATGATTCCCGTTCATTCCGGAATTTAAATATGTTTCATGATCGCTTCGTTCGTTATTGGCGGTCATTGCTATGATGGGAGTCGGCGGGCGGGAGGGTTGGGAAACTTCGAATTCCCGGATTTTAGCTGTAGACTCCAAACCGTCCATGAC
>JAPKCW010000236.1:0-2659 GCA_028822815.1 Nitrospinaceae bacterium
CATCCCGCAAAATGATGCTCAGTCTTTCCGCCAGGTTGGGCAGAATTCCAGTTTCAGGATTGGTGAACAGGTCAAAAATTTCCGTCGTGTTGGAGTCGAGACCTCGCCGGAATTCTCTTTCGTCCAGCACAAAGGTGTTGTCCGCCAAGGTGCGGACGCCTATGGAACCCAGCCTCCGCAAAAGGTTTTCATTTTTGCCTTGAAAAGCCCGGGTTATTCCGGATTTGACAGCCTGGACGGCAGAGGTGATCGCAACTTCCTGCTGGTTGTTTTTCTCCGGATTGACCACCCTGATGCCTGTCGCGAAGGGGTTTCCCGGCCGACCCCGTAGCGTATCTATATCTCCATTACGTTTAGCAAGCCCCCGCGCCCTTTCCTGTGGTTTGAGGGTGAGGTCGTTACGGATGTCCTGAATGTCCCCGTCTCGCTTAAATGTCCGGGAGGCACTCAGAAGGTTATTGATTTTGGAAATGGAGGCATTGAATTGATCAAACAGGGTTTTGATCTGGGTAATAAATGTTGCGGCGTCAATGAAGATATTTATTTCGGCAGCCTTTTCCGATGCGCTCTTAATGAGCAGGTCAGTATCTTCGATCACCCCCGAAAAGACGTTGCTATCACTGAACACCGGTTTCCCGTCGATTTCGATTTTTGCGGTTTGAGGTTGCTGAATCAGGTTGACCTCAAGGTCCTGGTCTTCAGAATCGAACTGGAATTCCTTCTGGACCGGGAACCCTTTAAAGTTCAGTTCAAAGAATCCGAGGTTCAAAAGCACATCGTCACTATCCAGCAAGTCAATTTTGTCGCGCCCGCCTGCCAACCCAACCAGGACCAACCGGTTATCCTTAATCAGCGCAAGGACCTTGGTCTCCGCAACGCCCCCATCCAACTGGTCGTTATCATTGATATCTTCATCCGGGTCGAGCTCGCCATCGCCATCAAGGTCTTCAGTGATAAATATGGCCGGAACAAACTCGGAATTCGCGGTTTGAATGATATCCAGCGTCCCGTTATTGTTCACATCTTCCGTTTTATCGAGAATCCCGTTACGGTTATGGTCTTCGCCAAAATTGATTTTGTTTTTCAGGTCAATCAGCGTATCTGATGATTCGACGGTAATTTTCACACCATTGATGAAAAAACTACCTGTCAGGCCCAGAGTGCCCAAGGGAGTGGATTGCTCATCGGAGGCCAAAGTAGCCGCTTTTGACAAACGTACCGGAGTAATGCGAAAGGAATCCCGGGGAGCATTCTTGCCCACAAACGCCTGCACCAGTTTGGATCGGGTTGAGGAAGCGTTTTTGGGGTTCAGCGCATCAGCACCAAACAGATCGGCAACCGTTTGCCCGAGGCTCTTCAGGGAAGTGGAAAGGTCGTCCAATTGGCGAAGCTTGAGCAGAGAGAACCGCTCTTTTTTCCCCAGATCGTCCACAATGGAGATTTTTCTGGCCTCGAACCGCCGGGAAAGCAGAGCAATGGCATCGACCGCACGGAAAGCGGACAAAGGCCCTGTGGCCTCCAGATTGGGCACCTTTCTGGTGTTGATTAATACCGAGTTAAACAGGATGTCGCGTTTGGTTGCCTGAGGAGTGCCGGCTTGGTTTAAGGTATCGCGGGCAATACGGACATCCAGGTCTTTACTGGTTGACCGGGTCGAATTGAGGGGGAAAAACGTGGAACTGACGTTGTTGAGAATCTGCACGATTCTTTCCGGTCTGGCGAAGAAACCCTGTTTCGCCATTAAAGTGTTTAGTCGAAAATGTCGATAAACACATCAAGAACAGAATCGTGCCGTTTAAACCGGAAAAAAATAAAACGCCCGCCTCGTCGGTGCCGCGTGCATGTACTTCGGACAGACCTTCGCCGTCAGGCAAAAGCCAGCTCGAAGTAACAAGGCCCTAAGAGGGCTTCAAGTTGAAAACCGAACCTTCGAAAAATATTGGACCAGGCCGCAAAACCGTGCCAATAATTTTCGAGATCCTATTCAAGTACGATGGGGTTATCCCGGTTACAGCTTGTCTCCTCTTGATGAGTTCCTTTTAAGGCCCAAACAGCATGTCGCTGGCGGGGCGGTTCGTTTAAATTAAATTACTGACATTCTGTCCGCGCTCGGTTTCCACAGCCGACGCATCATCATCCCTTAACTCAGAAGGCCGGGGGCCGCGTAACGGATTATTATCCACAGCTTCCTGTAACGGTTCTTCAGGGTCTTCGACCGGGTCAATATTTTGCGCAGGTGTCTCCAACGCGGGTTCATTTTTGATCCGAGATTCTTCCTCCGCCACCCTTTCTTCCTGAATACGCTGCTGAATCCTGGCATCATTAGGCGGGGTTTGGTCCAACTCTTCTGCAGACCTTTCCGAAGCAGACGGGGGATCGGAATTAAAACTTTCATCGAGACGTTCCTGTGCCGATCCTCCATCTTCTGCCACGTCACGGATGCTGGGCTGGCCTTGCAGTGGCGTTGCCGGGTTTTCCTGCTCCACCGATGTCGCTTCATCATTGGCGCGTCTTGTCCCTTCCGCAACGCTGTCAACCCGGGTATTACCCTGAACCTCTTCAATCCGGTCCGGGTCTGCTACGTCATTGCCCTCTTCAAACCGTTCGGTTAAACGTTCTTCAGGGCTTGAAACTCCTCCTCGCGGATCAACCCCTGACT
>JAPKCW010000237.1:0-2656 GCA_028822815.1 Nitrospinaceae bacterium
TAGTTGCGTAACTTTGTTTGGTCTTGATCTATGAGAAACCGGTATTGTGCTATGGATTGTTGGAAATCTTTCATTCTGAAATAGGCTTCAGCAAGTCCTTCATGAATTTCAGGGTTGCCCGGAAATCGGGTTTGAATTTTTTCGAGTGTTGCAATCGCCAATTTTTGTTGCCCCATTCTCCTATAGGTTGAAGCGATATTGAGGTGATTTTGCAGATTCATAGGTTGGATACGGACGAGAGATTTCAGGTGCAACAGGGCGGATATGAGCCGATTGTTCTGTAGGTAAAGGTTGGCTAGCATTCGATGGGCAGAACTGAAACCGGGATCGATTTGAACGACTTGCAGAAACGCGTTGATTGCCTGAGTGGCTTTTCCAGATTCTTGCAACACCAAGCCAAGGTTAAATAGTGTGGATGTGTTTCCGGGATCTGCTTTTAAGGCCAGGTTGTAATGTTTGATGGCTTTCTGTGGTTTTTTTAACTCTGAATAAATGTTTGCCAGGTTGTTTTGCGCGTCTATCGATTGGGGATTGATGGCGGTAGATAATCCAAGATAAAACACGGCTCTTTCTGGATTCTGATTCTGATAATAAACCATTCCGACATTTGAAAAATAAGCGCCCAGAGTTTGCCGGGTATCCAGATTTTTCATGAAATAAGGATTTTTACCTCCCGTTAAAGTCCCAAATCGTTGCAGGTAGAAGCTATCTGGATAGGAAACTCCTTGCTCCGTGGTTTCGACATTTACCTTTACTGCTTCTAGCTCATAGCGGACAAAAAAATGGTTTGGAAGTGCGACACCATAAAAGGGAAGCCCGAGTTTCTGCCCAAGAATCAAATATAAAAGGGACAGGTTCATGCAATAACCTTTGTGGGTGTTCAACAGGCCATGAAGAAAAAGTTCCTCGGGGTTAATGGGAACGCCTTTTTCGTCCACCTGGTCGGTGTAACGATAGCCTCCCTCCTCATGAATGACGGTTCGTATTGTTCGGATTATGTCTTCGGGCCTATTCATTCCGCTTAACTTTTGTCTGACTGAATGTATAAGTTTTTGGATTTCTTCTTTCAATGGAGCCAAATCCAGGGAAGGTTTCCAGTGCTTTGAAACCATTAAGAGGGTTTCCAATAGGTCGGTGTTATCGCCCTTTTGGATTTCCAGAAGCTGTGTTTCTATATTCCCCGCAAACAGGGGATTGCTAGAAGCGATTACCGGTTGTAAGATGTAAGTGAGTAGGAAAATAAGAACAGGAATGTCTATAAATCTCTTGGGTCGCATAAAAAACCAGAAGCATTTAAAGTTTTACCAACCATTATACCAGAAGACGAATTTGGAGTGCTAAAGAAACGGAATCAGCGATTTTCTTTTTTAGGAATAAATAAATGAAAATTCTAGTGGCAGAAGACGATCTGGATAATGCCCGGCTACTCGAAAGCATACTCAAAAAAAACGCTCATACTGTGGAAGTGGTGGGTGATGGTGAAGAAGCCCTCAAGAGGTTGAGAGGGGGGCGGTTCGATGCTCTCCTGACCGATTGGATGATGCCGGAAATGGATGGAGTGACTCTTATTCAGAGAGTCAGGGCTGAAGTTGAAACAACCCCGTTTATTCTGATGGTTACTGCTGTCGGGGATGATGACTCGCGTCAGCAGATACTTCAGGCTGGTGCCGATGAATTTTTAATCAAGCCCTACCAGTCCGAAGATGTGGTTCGGGCTTTATCCGATGGTTTCGCCCGGTTCACACAACCCGAGCCAGAAGTCAGCGTGATAAAACCGGTTCGAGTTAATGGCCTTCCACCTTTTGTTGGCGTTGTGATCACTGCTGGTACGGGAAGTCTGCTAAATATTTCTAAACTCTTTGATTCCATCAGCAAAGATGCTTCTTATTTTGTTGTTCAACATGGTCCTGAATGGATGACGGGGTCTCTTGCTCAGCAGATTCGACAGGAAACCGGTTTTCCGTGCCATATTGCGTCACAGAACTTGCAACCGGAAGAGGGCCATATCTATCTTGCTCCTGGCGATCACCATATGGTGATCAATCCTCCTCCCTTATCACTTGGGTTAAACCAGAGACCAAAGTTAAATTTTATGCGGCCTTCGGCGGATGCCCTGTTTGAAAGCGCGGGGAAGGTATTTGGGGAGTTTTGCGTTGCTGTTATTTTATCCGGAATGGGTCGTGATGGAGCTCGGGGCGCGGGAACCATTAAGGCAGGGGGAGGGGCGGTCTTTGTAGAAAGTCCCGGAAAAACTTCAGTGCCTTCCATGCCGCAAACGGCTTTAGACTCCAGGGTGGTGAGTGCCTCCCTGCCCCTTGGCATGATTGGGGAAGCAATAAACCATCAAGTGACCCTATCGAACAAAAAACTTTCGCACCGTAAGAGGGAAGAATAGGGCGGTTTATTCTTTTCTAACCATCCATCCTTCAAGAAGAAACATTCCCGCAACCATTAAAAGAAAAGGGGTGGCCAGAGGTATGCCATCCGAGGTTTGAGGCGCGGTTGTTTGAGAATGAGGCTCCTGAATTTCTATTTTCATTCCCGCAAGAAAACTCTCGATTTTTTTTTGGGATATCTTCCCCGGTTCTGATTCCTGAACGTCAATATTAACAGTGAAAGTCCCCGCTGGTTCCGCTCCATCAGGAATTTTTTCCAG
>JAPKCW010000238.1:0-2652 GCA_028822815.1 Nitrospinaceae bacterium
GCTTCCTCAATCCATTGCATGATTGAATCGTATGCGGTACCGGATTCCAGTACAGCAAGGGCCTGATCGAATCCTTCTTGAGCGGTGGCGAATAATCCTGAAAGGTGGGTCAGGGTTCCGGCCTGACTGGCGATTTGCAGGCTTGCCGGTCCCTGGCCTGTTTTCAACGCGCTTTCTCCCATTTTCGTTAAGGTCACAAGGGTGGATTCGATCGGCTTTAATTCTTCCTGGGCCTTTGCGATGCGCTGTGCCGTTTCTTTGTCGTAGAGAGTTTTCAGGGACAGGGATGCCTGTTCCGCCTCCCCATTGTTATCTTGAATAAACAATTTCGTTTCTTTAACGCCAAACAGCGTGGTGCCCTCCATGCCATTTCCGATGATCACTTTGTCGAACTGGCTGAGCTTGCCGATTTCAGTGAGCGCTACTTCGTAGCCGCGGTGAAAATAGGTGGTAGCCAGAATATTCTTCCTGGCTTTGAGAGGCATCAACATTTTTTCCAAAGTGGCCAACATGGGGCGTTTGACGATTTCAATGCGCAAAGACCGCAATACTTCCAGTTGCGGCAGGGTATCTCGGGTACTGAGATAACCGAACCGGTGTTTTTCCAACAAGGGCCGGTCTGCTTTGCCGTCTCCAACCTTATAGTGATTTTGCAAAATCTCTTCGAAGGTGATGCCAAATTTCGGCGGTAGCGGGAGTGACGAATGACCATAAACCGCAAGGCCAAGCTGGGCTATAACCGGAATGGCATAAAAACCGAAATAGGGAAGGCGTTCGAATCCATCAAAGGGATCAGCGATTTGCAGGAGTTGATCGAGATCGACTGTGGCTGGGGAAACACGGCTTTGCAGGGCTCGCCAATAGCCTATGTTTTCGGGCACGGTTTCCAGTTTCATGCGCGCGGCAATGAGGAAGACCCCGGCGCGGATTTTGGAAACCTTCTCATCAAGAATCAATGCCAGGGCATCTTCGGCCTCCTCTTCAGTCAGGTCTTTACTTAAACGAGGACCCGCCGCAATTTTTTTCAGGTAGCCCTTCATTCTTGTTTCCGGGTCCGTTTGTGGCATTTGGTGCGGTTTCCTTATCTTAAGAGTGCTAATTAGAGTATGATATTAACCCTTAACTCATTACCCCTCGTAATTTTTTTTTAACGGTGTTTATGCAGGTTTCTTATTTATCCGATTCGTCCCTCGATTCGACCCTTTCGCGAAACGATTTACGGGTACTTCTTGTCTACCCCAATACGCGGGATGTGGCGATGGCCAACCTGGGTTTCCAGAAGGTTTATTCCCTGTTAAACGAAATTGAAGGGGTGGTGTGCGACCGCTATGCCTTGCCGCTTGGGTGGAAACCGGAAACGGAGTTCCTGAAGCGTGAGGCGTTGCGTTCAATAGATTTAAAAATGCACCCGCTTGACTTCGATGTCATTGCGTTTTCGATTTCCTTTGAGCCCGACTACCTCAACGCGGTTATAGCCCTGAAATACTTCGGCATTCCCCTGGACCGAGACAAGCGGGATGCATCGTTCCCGATGATTACCGCAGGGGGATCGGCGATATTCATCAACCCCGAACCGTTGGCGGAATGTATGGATGTCATGTTCATCGGTGAAGGGGAAGGCCTGGCCGAGCAATTTTTTGGAATGCTCCGTGAAGAAGAGGACAGGGAGCGATTCTTCGAGCGTGCTGTGTCCATTCCTGGAATTTATTTGCCGCAATCCTACCGGCCCAGGATGGAGCAAGACCGGCAAGTCGGAGTTTCCCCGATGGATGGGGTTCCCCCCCGTGTGGTGCGGCATTGGGTGGAACAGGAGGAGTTGCTTTGTACCCACTCGGTTCTGCATGATGAAGAATCCACATTTAAGGATATGGCGTTGATGGAGGTAACACGGGGGTGCATTTGGGCCTGCCGATTTTGTACGGCAGGTTTTATATACCGTCCTCCGCGTCTACCTGACTTGGAAAAAACTTATAGTTCCCTGGAAACCTTGCTCACCGGAGTGGGAAAATCGGCGAAGACGATAGGCCTGGTTGGACCGTCTGTGACTGACCATCCGGACCTTCCGGCACTGGCACGGAAAATCACAGAATCGGGCAAGACGCTTTCGTTTTCTTCCCTGCGCATGGAAACGCTCACCGATGAACTGGTGGATCTGATCCTCCAGAGCGGTCAGAAAACACTGACGGTGGCCGTGGATGGACCTTCCGAGAGAATGCGCGATGTCATCAATAAAGCCGCCACCGATGACTTCATTGTCGAGAAGTGCCGGTTTTTAACGCGCAAGGGAATTCTGCATTTGAAAATCTATTCCATTATTGGACTGCCTCATGAGACCGAAGAAGATATTGACCAGTTCATCCGGTTGGTCGAGCGGGTCCAGGCGGCTTATGTCGAGGAATGCCGTGAACGAGGAAACATTGGCCGAGTGACCATCAGCCTGAGTCCGTTGGTTCCAAAACCGGGAACGCCTTTTCAATGGCACCCTATGGAAGAGGTAAAGAGCCTGAAGAAAAAGTTTGCCCGGGTGAGAAAGGCCTTGGGTAAATTGCCGCATCTGAAAATGAGTTTTGGCTCCCCGAACGAAGCCTACCTGCAAACCTATTTGTCGCGGGGAGACCGGAATGTACATGCTTTTTTCAAAACCTACCTGAA
>JAPKCW010000044.1:0-12383 GCA_028822815.1 Nitrospinaceae bacterium
GTTTCTACGGCCAGGACTTTGTGAATCATCGGTCTTACCTTGTTCTGAATCCCCCCCCCCGCTACGGGTGTGGGAGGTAAGAGATCGTTTTTCAGGGCCAGCGTTTCTTTTCTGGTCTCCTGAGGGGTTTCACCTTGCAAAACGGCTGATTTCGTTTCTTCATCCAAGGCCAGTGCCTGGGTCCATTCGGCCTTGAGTTGCTGGAGCTCTGCAATTTTTTTCAAATCGGTTGTGGCTTTTTTCGCGATCACCAGATTTTCAAATTTGGTGTTTGTTTCCGCATTTTCCGGTTTTTTTATCAGGGCGGTCAGCTTGTCGAGCATTTTTGAAGTCATCTTGCGGAGATTGAATTTATTGGTCACAAACTGAATAGGAGCGAACAGGGCCGTGAAGATTCCAGTTGGGATTTTGCCAATACCGGAAAAATCATGTTCCGTTTGTTCGCCCCGCCAGAGGATCTCTCCGGTCCGGGTGTCCACCATCTGCACGGAGACGCTAAGCTCTATGGAGGAATGTACAATAAAGTAAGAGCGCGCCACTTTGTTGATTCGGCTGAATACAATGGCATCGGCACCCAGGATTTCACCAAACTGCATGGGATTGATGGTGAGAAAATTTGCAGGATTGATCAAGTTGTTCTGTTTCAGCAGGCCGTCCACAATATATTTTTCCATTAAATTGAAGTGAGATTGCTTGAGGTTGGCATACAAGCCTTGCCGAAACATATCCGCCATTTCCTTTTGTCCCGCATGGCTCGTTTCAATGGGCAGGATGGCCACAGTTTGATCTTTGGACAGGCTGTTCAGGTTTCCGGACACCTTGGTCTGCAATTCTGAGGCGCAACCAGAAATCAGGATTGCCAAAAGAAACATCCCCAAAGGCCGACACCACCTAGGGCCTGAAATATTTTTGGCTATCGTCAATGAGGTCATAGTCAGTTGGTAGATGAAGAATCAAATTGGGCCATGCCGTTTTTATAGAACTTTTTTCCGGTGAGGCCGTTTTTACTTTTCAGGGTGCCGATTATCAGGGAATTGGTCACCTTATCGGAAGCCTTGATGGTATAGCTTCCGGTGTAGAGTCCGGGCACGATTTCTTTTAAGGGTATGTTTGACTTCCAGCTGCCAATATCGAAATACCCGGTCAGCCCCGGGTCGCCTTTCAGGCTCACATAGATCCGGTCGTTGGGTTTCAGTTTCAGGTTTGGTTTCAAGTTGGTTTCGATGTAGGTGATCTCAGGCAAGCGAATTTCCCCTTTCCAACTATCTGCAGGGTCAGGGATTTCCTTCATCATATTGACCGAGAATATCTCCGCTGTTTTGAAATAGGCCTGGTGTACGTTTACATTAGCCAGTTGACCCTGGACGATATCGACAATCGTTGGGGAAAGGATTCCTGAATAAGTCATTTCTTTGTGTTCGGTTTCCCAGAGAATATCTCCCGTTCTCAGATCAAGCATGTCAATTTTTGCTTTGATGGAAGTTTCCGCATGAATCCCGCCAGTGAAATTACTGGCCGACAGAACACGGCCACGAATCACCGCATCAACGCCCAGGATTTTCCGAAGCTTTTCGGGACTCAATTGCAAAATTTTATTAGAGTCCGTAAGGCCCGCCTGGCTTAATTTTTGGTCAACAGTTTTCAGGGGCAGATCGACATAACCGAGATAACTAAAATAATTGTAGAAACAGGTTCGGAACAGCTCGTGGGGAGAAACTTCTTCGGGATCCGGCTCTTCAAGGGTAAAGGGCAAGATGGCCACTGATCGGGGTAGCATGTTTGAATTTGTGTGGCCCCGACGAATTTCCAAGTCAACAGTGCCACACCCGGCAAGCAAAATACCGAAATATGCGATGCATGGTGTCAAGAATGGAGAAATACGGGAATGGCCCACGATTCAACGCCCCATCTAAATTATTGATTAATTTAGTCTTTTTAAGAATTAAGGATTAATCAACTATATAAAATAACAATGATTTTGTCAATATTTTATAAAATTTGTTTAAATTAAGGGTAGCTCCAAAAATTGTTTTTAGTCATGAGTACCCCCTTAATCAGGTCAACGGACTGTTTTGAGTCCTTTGTAATTTATCGGCGTTTTCCTCATACTTGATAAGGGGAGATCGACCCCTGCGGGAAGGGGAATTGGCAGGGCGCTTGATTAGAAAAACCATATTTGCTAGAGTTGCTAAAAATTGCTGGCTGGAACTAACCGTGAGGATTTTTTGATGAACAGGAAAAATATTTGGGCTTGTGTATTGTTTGCGATTTCGTTGGTTTGGGTTTCCGGGCAGGTGTTTGCGCAAACGCAAATTACTGCAGACTTGAAAGGGACCATCGATCAGGTTCTGGAAATTGTTGCTGATGAAGGCCTCCAGAAAAACCCAGTTTTAAGAAGGGAAAAACTGCGTCAGGTGATTGGCCTGCGTTTCAATTATAAGCAAATGGTGATGCGCTCTCTGGCCAAGAATTATAAGAACCGGAGCGAAAAGGAGCGCGAAGAGTTCACTCAGCTTTTTAAAAAACTGCTTGAAAACTCCTACGCCAGCAAAATTGAGAACTATCGGAATGAGACCATTAACTATGTGGGCGAACAGATTAAGGGAAAATATGCTCTGGTCAAAACCCAGATTGTCCGCAAGGATGGTGTGATCGATGTTGATTACAAAATGCTCAAGGAAAATGGCCAGTGGCTGGTTTATGACTTTGTGATAGAAGGGGTCAGCCTGATCCGTAATTATCGCTCCCAGTTTTCTAAAATAATCAGTACCGAATCCTATGCGACCCTTGTCAGCAAACTGAGCAAAAAGGTCAAGGATCTTGAAGCCAAAAGCCTGGTGGAGGCAGAAAACCTCTGAAAGATTTGGGTAAGGTGTTCCGCGTCATTAAAAGCTCTGCTCCCACACGTATCGATTTGGCTGGAGGAACGCTTGATATCTGGCCTTTGCACCTGTTTTTTGATAGTCCCCCCACCCTCAACGCGGCAATTGATCTTTATGCCACGGTAGAAATTCTTCCCCGAAAAGATAAGCGGATACTCTTAACCTCAGGCGACTTGGGTTTGAGCTACAACTTTCCCTCGCTGAGCGCGGTTCCAGACAATCATCCTTTGGAACTTATTGTGCGTACGTTGAAGTTCTACCGGCCAAAATCGGGATTAGAAATATTTACAGATTGCCGGGCTCCACAAGGGTCGGGCATTGGTGGTTCCTCCGCTTTGAGCATTGCCCTGAACGGGGCTCTCAACCGCTTAACAGGTCGGGGTTACCGCAGGGCCGAGATGATTGAAATCGCCAAAAACATCGAGACCCAGGTCATTAAGGTTCCTGCAGGATGCCAGGATTATTATCCGGCAATGTATGGAGGAGTACGAAAAGTCCTGCCCGGAATCCGAAGAACCGGGACGCAAAAGTATGCCATAAGCCCTGCTGAACTGACCCGACATTTTGTCCTGTGTTATACAGGCAAGCCGAGAAATTCGGGGATCAATAATTGGGAGGTGACGAAAAAGGCCGTGGATGGCAATAAGACAGTGATCCGTCACTTGAAATCCATTCGGGATTGCGCAGTGGAAATGGAACGGGCATTGAGCCGGGGACATCTTAAAAGTTTGGCCCCGATTTTTGCCCGGGAATGGAAAGCGCGAAAACAGTTGGCTCCTAATATCAGTACTCCCCAGATGGATCGGTTGATGCGTGCCGCCCAGAAAAAGGGCGCGTTGGCCGGCAAGGTTTGCGGTGCGGGTGGCGGCGGATGCGTGGCCTTCATTGTGCCGCCAGCCAAAAAACAGTCCGTAATAGACGAACTCACCGCAAAGGGAGGACAAGTGCTTCCCTTCCGTTTCGTCTCCCGCGGTCTACGCCACTAGGCGTGGGGCCAGCGTGCAATAGAGATTAGAGCCGAGAGAACGCTTGCCGGCCTTATAAAGACATTGCCAGTTCCCTCCCACGTTAGTGGGCTGTTAGTGGTTGTTATTTGCCTTCTCTGTTAAGGGACGGAATACGATGATCAGGAGTGGTAGAAGGGTGAGGGCGCCGATCAGAGCCACGACCATCGCCGCTCCGGTCAGCAGGCCAAAATAGATGGTGGGCATGAACTCCGAAAGTGCCAGAATCGAAAAACCAAGGGTAATGGTGACCGACGTATAATACATGGCTTTGCCGATGCTCCCGTGGCACCGGTTCATGGCCGCCAGATAATCTTGATCAACCTTGTATTCGGTTTGAAACCGGTGGATGTAATGAATGGTATTATCCACCGCTATTCCTAACGTGATGGCGGCGATGGTAATCGTCATCATGTCGAGGGGAATGCCCAGCCAGCCCATGAGGCTCAGCACCGTTCCTGCCGCCAAAAGATTGGGGATGATTCCTATAAATGCGAGAGATAAGCTCTTGAATAAAATCATAAACATGAACATGATGGCGAAAAAGACCACGCCGATGGTGAGAATCTGCGACCGATACAAGCTTTGCAGCATATTATTATAAAGCACCACCATTCCTGTAAAATGGATGGTTTCCGGATCAAACTTTAATTCTTCAACGAGATAGTTGCGGATTTTTTCTATCAGTTGAGAGCGTCTCAGGGTAGGGTCGGACTCTATCAACCTCATATTGATATGAATCTGGTTGGCATCCTGGGACAAGTAGGGGTTGACCAGAGAATCCTTAACACTTTCCGGCATGAGTTTGCGGATGAGTGCCAGATCATAATCGTCTGGTTTGCGGCCGTTACCCAGTTGGGTGAAGACTTTAACCAGGGTAGATATGGATTGTACTTTGCCCACCTCCGGCAGGCTTTCCAGGTAGTCATGTATTTTTTCTACCCGGTCAAGCATATTGGTGTTGAACCAATAATTTATTTCCACTTCTTCCGATGCCTCAGCGAAGGGATCATCAAAATCTTCTTCATCCGTTATTTTCTTTTCATTAGTTTCTTTGAGGTAATCAAAAAACTTCTGGTCTGGATTCATGATGATGTCGAGAGGTGTGGTGCCTCCCAACTTCTGGTCGATTACTTCCATGCCCCGGTAGATTTCGGTGTTGCTTTTGAAGTGATCGATGAATCGGTTTTCCACCTCCAGTTTGGAAACTCCAATCGCGCTTACCACTGCCAAAAGGAGCGAGCCGTATAGGATGGCATTGCGGTTACGATTCGTAAATGCGGCAATGGACAGCGTGAAAATTTTTGTTCTGTCCTTACCGGACCCGGGGGTTTCAGGATTTAAAAGTACCAGCGCGGCTGGAAAAAAAATGAAAATCAGGATAAAGGCCAGGGAAATCCCGCTGGTCATGATCCAGCCGAAATCTATCACCGGGCGAATGCCGCTGACCAAGAGGGAACAAAAAGCGACGATGGTTGTGATCGCGGTATAAAAACAGGGCTGAACCATGAGACGGACCGTTTGCCAGACCAGCTCTTTCTGGCTTTGGCCCGGATTTTTATCGTTTAAACCCTGATACCTCACGATCAAATGTACGGTCAGGGACATGGTAATGATGAGCAGAATCGAAATAAAATTGGAAGAAATAACTGTCACCCGCCAATCCATTAATCCTAAATAACCCACCATCACCAAGACGGTGATGACGCAACAGCTCATAGGCAATACCACCCAGCGCAATTTCCTGAAAAACAGGCTGAGCATCAGGATAAGAAAGGCGATGACGCCCAGACCAAAAGTTTTCAGGTCGTGTTCGATGAAGCCGATCATATCCGTAGTGATCATGGGAATTCCGCCGAGGAACATCTCGGCGTGATCGCGATGCCGATCCATAATATCGCGAACGGATTGAATGAGCTTGTCCTCTGCATCCAGAACCTTTGCATGGTAATCGAGGAATTCCTGGCGGGCGTCGGCAAATATTACCTCTTCCTCTTTGCTGAGGCCGGACTCATTTTTCTTGTCGCGCAGGTCATTGCGCCGATACAGAAGGGAAAAATATTTTTCATCACGCTTGAAATTGATACGGATAATTGTGACTTTTCCATCCGGACTCAATAACAGGTTTTTGTAAATGGGGCTTTCCAAAAATTCTTTGCGGGCCAGCTCCCGATCCATGCCGGGAGTTTCCAAAGTGCGGATATCGGTAGCCAGTTTGGATATTTCAACCCGCGGGCTGTTCAGCAGAGGAACATTAAGGATACTGTCTGTGGAGCGAACTTGGTCCAGCCGGGCAAGCTCATCGCTCATCGATTTTAAATCCGCCAGCACCTCATCAGACATTAAATCCTTGAAAGGGGCGTAAGTGATGATCAGGAAATCATCAGAGCCGTAAGATTTGCTGATCTTCCGGTAATATTGCAGGGAGTCATCGTTTTCCAGAACCAGGGATTCAGCGGAGGCATCGAGCTTGAAGTTTGGAATGTGATAAGAAAAATAACCCACAACCAGAAAAACCATTATCAGGCTGGCGAAGGGTTTTTCGATTACCCATTTCCGATAGGTGTTGGCAAATAAATTCAACAAGAAGAGAATCCTATTCTAATGAAGTTTGTTTTGGGACAGGGCATCTTTCAGGAAAGCAAGTCGATTGTTTTGGGTTTCGAAGACCCCAACCAGGAATAAAAAAGCCCTTCATAAAGACGGGTGTAACGTTCCCCAATAAGCAGGATGTTTCTACAGCATGTGTGCAACAACAACGCAAACGAAAAGCGGGTGTATTTTATACTTATCCGGCGCAATCTCCAATAGTCAAAATGGGTCGAGATAAGAGTCTAAAAATAATAATAAAAATTGTCTATAAAACACTGACAAACCGCCGGTTATCTCGCCTAAAATATCGCTCCTACGATATTTTTCTTGCACTCCCGGGTGTTTATGATAGAGTTTCCCCAATCTTTTCAATTGAATATAAGTGTATCAGTTTTCGGGGGGACACATTATGTTTTCCAAATGCAGCATTCTGATTGTGGATGATGACCCGTTTGCCAGGGGAATCATCAAGCATCATCTGACCCGTTTGGAGGTCAAAAATATATTCGAGGCCAGTGATGGTGAGCAGGCTCTTGAAACATTGCGTTCGGGCAGGATGCAGTTGGTTATTGCTGACCGTTATATGCCTAGATTGAACGGACTGGAATTATTCTGCAGTATCCAGATGGACCCGTTGCTAAAAGACACTCCCTTCATCATGATTACTGTAGAAGATGATAAAACTAAAATTGAGGATGCGCTGAAACAGGGTATCCAGCATTATCTGGTCAAACCGTTTAACGCTGAAGTGTTTGACAATAAAATTCAGGAGGTTCTGCAACAACCCACATCAACCACTAGCGGCCACTAGGCGCCAGCGTGATACCCCATTCGGGGCATGCGTGCCCCAGGGGTAACAGCTCTATTTGGCTGGCAAACGTTCTCCCGGCTTAATAAGCCCATTCCCTCCCACGGGCCAGTGCTACGCTGGCCGCTTGTGTTAAACTGGTGAAGTCCACATTTCCTCAATCATCAGGTAAACATTTAATGGGTTCTTCCTCGGCGCTGAAATATTTAATTATCGTTATCGTAACCTTGGGGATGGGGTTTTCGGTCTGGCTTCTGCCGCATGGCAAAAAGATAAAAGAAGAGTCGGAGTCCATCACCACGCCTATTGATGCCACAGACGAAGCCGGTCGCTACTTGCAACAGGCATCGGAAGATTTTTTCTATCACGAGTTTGATCGGGCCATCGAGAATTATGGCAAGGCCATCACGGCTTTCGAAAAAGAAAACCAGTTGAAAAAGGCGGCGAAGGTTTATGAGTCCATCGGCGACCTGTATAAATTTCGCAGGAATCTTAAGGCTGCAGAGGCACAATATGTCCTGGCCGTGGAATACCACCACAAAATCAATAATCCGCTGGGTGAGGCCCGGGCCATGAACCACGCCGGTGACTTGTTTATGGAGCGAGGCGATAGCGCTTCGGCGGGAGCTTGGTATAAAAAAGGGGTGGAACTGGTGAAAGAAGGTCCGCCTCACCAGAATCAGGCGCTTTTGTTCGAGAATATGGGGCGCTTTTATTGGAAAACAGAAGAAAATATTCCCGAGGCCATCGTCTGGTATACCCGCACCCGTGATGTCTTTTCCGCCCTGGAAAACCAAATGGGCTACGACCATATAAGCGCCGTGTTAAACCAACTCCGCCAGCGTAACGCTGGACACAAATTGCAATAACTCTATTTGGCTAGCAACGACTCATCTCGGCCTAACAAGTCATTGTACCCTTCCAGGGCATGCGTGATATCCTCTGCATTAACCTTCATGCCCTGCAAGGGTAAAGGCAATGGTCGAATATCACGCTCTCTGCCTCCCCTGCGTGATGTCCTCTTCATCAACCTTCATGCCCCGAAGGGGTACCAAGGGGCTCGGCTTAGGGGGTCTTTTCTTGAAATCCGGTATGATGGAAACGATGGTGCGAGTCGTTTGCCTGGAGAAGGTATGACCGAAGATAAAAGAATAGAAAACAGAAGGAAAAAGGACCGGAGAACCCAGGAAAGAAGAGATGCCGAGAGGAGGTTTGTTTTTTCGATCGATTATTTAAATGCCTGTTTGCCAGCATTGTTATTCTGGTAGCTGTTTGGGTTTATATTTTTACAGGATAGAAATTAATGATGAAACAGACTAGAAAGAAAAAGAAAGCTCTGCCTAAAAAAGTCAAAAAGGTCAGGAAAGAGTCGGCAAAGAAAAAGCAGTCCGACGATCAGCAGGAACTGACCCGCATATGGGACGAAGATCTCTGTGAATAGAGAAATATTCATATTTTAGAGGGTGATAACTGAGGAAATTTCATACAGTTTGTGTACTTTTTTGTAACTTAAAGCCTCTCCCTCGCAACCTCCCACTCCCTCCTTTTTTCTCGGATCTAAAAACATACGATTTATTTTCAATGACTTAAATGCTTTTCTGCTACAGGGTTTCCTTGTTGGCATACAACTTGCTATTTAATAGTTTATGTGTGCCCGCAAATGGGTACCACAAGCGGATGACCCGCCCCAGGTTTGGAAGTTTAGAATCTATAGAGTTCAGTTAGGTGAAACATGAAAACAACTGTGAAGGATTTAATTAAAGAGGACCCAAGCTGGTTTGTAGAACAACTTAGGAAAGTCCGGGCTTTTTCAGTCCTTTCCGATAAGGAACTGAGGCATGTCGTTTCACAAATGAGAATTTTCAATTTTAGGCCGAGACGACGATTGTGAATCAGGGGGAAGCGGCGAATTTGTTTTTTGTAGTTCATAAGGGCACAGTCGAAGTATCCGTGAAGAAATGGTTTTTGGGGGGAAAACAAGTTGCCCTCCTCGACTCTGGAGACTTTTTTGGTGAAAGCGCCCTGGTCTCAAATTCCAAGCGAAACGCTACCGTCATAGCAAAGACAGATACTGCCTGTTTTGTTCTACTCAAACCCAGTTTTAAATTCATGCTGCAACAAAACCCGCTTTTCAAGCAAAATATGAAGGCGGTCTTCTCACGGCGAAAGCTGGAATTGAAAAACGCCTAACCAGTGAGCCGGTGGCAACTGCAACAACTATTTACCCCTTCGGGGCACGAAGGCTAAGGTTAAATATCACGTCTGCCAGCAACGATGCTCTCGGCTCAACGAGTCTCTGCTATCTGCCTCTCCCGCTAAAGGGGTTAGGGTGAAAGCTAGGGATTTTAAGGAGGGTTAGATATTGCCAGCGTTAGGCAGACCTCTTCCCCTGATCAGGAGAAGCATTTCTTTTCTTTGCTGTCTGGCACGTTCTTTTTCTTCAGCCATTTTCCATGATTGCGAGATGCAATCTGCGTAAGGCTCGGTTCCTTCTTGATACCCGGATCTCACACACTCGGCACCGTAAGCTTGAATCGCCTCAGGAACAGTCTGGGCTACCTGTAACCCGGAGCACCCGGATAACAGAACAAAAAACCCAAAATTAGACAACCTTTTTTCATAATTGAAGTTCTCCCCGAACGTGCATTACGTTCACACATTACGTTCACATAAATATGCGCCTACTGGCCCGATCCGTCAATCCCCCCCCCATTCGAGGGATTTAAGAGTTTAAGCTCCTAAACCACTGAAATAATTATTTAATCCGACTGGTTTAGGGTGGACCTGTCCTTCTCCTTTACTGAGTCGTTGGAAAAAGAAGCCGCTTAAAATCGTGTAGAATATCTCAGCCAGGGGGCGGGCTGTAAAAACGAATGTCATTCACTGCAACTTAAATAGGAATCGCATTTTGAACTTTAAAATCTTTCTTCTGCTATGTGGCGTGGCGGGGATACTGTATTTTCTAATGCCGTTCATCATCACAGGCATTAAGATGTATATGTATCAGCTGATCATCGAATATGGATTCTATTTTCTTCTTCTTGTGGGGGGAGCCGGTTTCTATTTCTGGCGGCGACTCAAAAGCTGATTCACTTTGCCTGGGCTATTGTTGCGGGCGGGGTAATTTTACCGATTTATTTTTATGGTACCGGAATATCCGCCGATCATTAAGGGGATAAAATTCTTCCTTAGACCTCGGCATCTCCGCAATTATATTTCCTCTAGCCACTTTCTGGCGAGGCCTATGGCAATGGCAATCTGCCCGGAAGTCATTTTTTTTTCTATGATGTCCGTGTTTTTCTTTCCCACTTCATTGCCGTTCACCCCGGCAATGTTGAACCACTTGTGGGCTTCAACATAATCCTGTTCCACCCCAAGGCCTTTTTCATACATCAAACCGAGGTTTGATTGCGCACCGGGAATCCTCTGCTCAGCCGAAAGCCGATACCATTTGACGGCTTCCTTATGGTCTATGGGCAATCCCTCACCTCGGCTGTACATCAACCCGAGATTGTATTGTGCCTGACCATATCCCTGTTCAGCCGATAGCTTGAACCACCAGATTGCTTCCTGATAATCTTTTGCTACACCTCTTCCCCTGCTATACATCACCCCAAGGTTGTGCTGGGCCTGGGCCAGGCCCTGTTCGGCAGCGACCCGATACCATTTGACCGCCTCCATATAATCCTGCTCGACTCCCCGGCCTGTACCGTACATCAACCCGAGGTTGGTTTGGGATTCTGCGAACCCCTGTTCGGCCGCCAACCGATACCACTTGACTGCTTCCTTATCATCGCGGGGAACACCTTGGCCGTTGCTGTACATCAACCCAAGGTTGTATTGTGCTTCGGCAATCCCTTGCTCGGCTAACGGTTTCAACTCGTCAAAAATCATTCAAATATTCCTTTGCCTCTGCAAGTTCAGGAAACCCAGGGTCGGCATTTTTTAACTGGCTGAGCAAACGTTCATAGGTTTCTTTCGCTGTGGATTTGTCGCCACTTGCTCTGGCGGCGCGAGCAGCCCCCACCATAGAGCGGAGTCGGTTGCGGTGCCGCCCAAGAGAGATGGCGAATTGCTCCTGGGCCTGAATCGGTTTGCCGGCTTGCAGATAAACTTCACCCAGTAATTCGTAAGTAGGCTTGAGTATACGCGGCGGTCCGGACGGCGCCGGAAGTTTTTCTTCTATTAACGTTGCTTGTTTTGCGAGGTGGATGGCGGCGTCATAATCTCTCTGCTGAAGCTTCATCGCAACCTGGATTTCCAGTTCCCACACTTGCAGGTTTTCAGGCCGTTTGAAAAAGTTTTTGCGAAACCCTTTTTCGCGGATGGTTTTTAACTCCGCGAGATGTTTCCTGGCTTCTTCAATATTCCCCTGCATGGCGGCGGCGAATCCGCGGACGAAATTAGTTTCGGCCCTGGCATAGCTTTTAGGGCTCCATCCTTCTGGCGGAGTGAGTTGACCTGCTTTCTGCCATTGTTCGGTCTCAAGAATGGCGGCGGCGAGCATACGGGGATAATATTTTCCGGCTCTTAAATTGGATTTGGACTGGATTCCTTCCCGCATATCTTTTTGCTGGATGGCAAAAACCGCAGCGGACTCCTGCAAGAGTCCCTGTTGCAGGGTGGTGTAGTGCAGCCATTGCAGGCTGTGGTAACCGCGTTCGCTTTTCGGCAGGTTTTTTCTTGCCACCCAATCGACAGAAGTGGTCCACCCGTTTTTATTGGATGTTGCCGCTTCTTGCCACATGCCAAGCTGCACAAAGATATGCGCCGGCATGTGCTGGGCGTGAGCCGATGCCGGAGCGATTTTGGCGAACCGTTTGGCGGAAGGCAAGGCCAGCCGCGCCAGATCCGGAGTGTCGAGAGCGTGGATGGCGTAATGCGCGGCGCAGGGGTGATCCGGACTCCTCTGAAAAATCTCCAGCGCAATAGCACCCGACTCGACCTGCAACGGCAATTTGTTTTCTGCGTTTCGTGCCAGGCCTAAAAGAGACAGGCTGTAAAAACAGGCGGCCTCCAGGTCATCCGGATAAGTGCTATAAATTTTTTCCATGGCTTTGGAATAAGCTTTATCGCGCATGGGTTTTTTGACGTCCC
>JAPKCW010000239.1:0-2621 GCA_028822815.1 Nitrospinaceae bacterium
TTTATAGTAACAGGATCTGTTAATTTGTAAAGATTTTATTTTAATTTTTTTATGAACTGTTAAATAAATTATATTATTCGAATATTTAGATTTAATTATCGAAGATAGTTTCTAGGTTACGAGCTTGGCTTGATTTCCAAAATACTGTCAATTCTGTTAAAATTTTCAGGTGAAGTTTGATGGGAGTTTTTTTCAGGGATTCCGATTTGAAGGGTATTTAATTTAATGGACCATAAAAATTTTTCACAAACTAGACGAACAATAATTTCTGCATTCACTCAATGGCTTTTGATTTTGTTGATTTTGTTGTGTTCCACCAGCATGGCCTTTTCTGCAACCGCCAAGGAGATAGATGTGAGTGTAGAGGTCACTCTGGAGCGGTTTAATAAGGAAATTCCAGGAGCCGAAAGCTTTATAAAAAAAGCCAAGGGAGTTCTGATTTTTTCCCAGGTCATCAAAGCCGGGTTTGGCATTGGCGGGGAATATGGTGAAGGGGCTTTGCGGATCGGAGGTAAGACCGTTGAATATTACAGTACCATGGCGGCTTCGATAGGATTTCAGCTGGGTGCTCAGACCAAATCCATTAATCTGGTATTTACCAAAGAGGATGCATTGAAAGCTTTTAGAAACAGCGATGGCTGGAAAGCCGGGGTGGATGGCTCCGTGGCATTGATCTCGCTGGGTATGGGGGACTCTCTGGATACCACCACTGTTAAGGATCCTATCGTAGCGTTTGTATTTGGCCAAAAGGGCCTGATGTATAATTTGACCATTGAAGGGTCCAAGTTCAATAAATTACAAAGGTAAACGGAGTACTATCCATCCAGCATGTCAAACCTTTCCCTTAATTGCGAAAACCTGAATTCCTTTCTTACTGAACAGGAAGTGAATAGCCTCCAGGGACAGGTCGGCCTGTGCCACGACCAGTTAGAGGAAGGGTCCGGTGAGGGGTCGGACTATCTGGGGTGGTTGCACCTGCCTTCACGTTTTTCCGATTCCCTGGCCGCTGAGATCGAAAGCACAGCAAGCTCTATCCGCGATTGTTGTGAAGCTTTCATCGTTGTGGGCATCGGCGGGTCTTATTTGGGTGCCCGGGCAGGGATTTCCTACCTGAATTCTTCTTTTTCCAATCGGGGGCATGGCGGACCAGAAATCTATTTTGCCGGGCAGAGTATCAGTTCGGATTACCATGCTGATCTTTTTGACCTGATATCGGGGCGGGATGTTTGTCTCAACGTAATCTCCAAGTCAGGCACGACAACGGAACCGGCCATTGCCTTCCGTTTGTTAAAAGATATGGTTGAAAAAAAATATGGGGCAGATGGAGCCAAAGACCGGATTGTCGTCACCACGGATTCGAGCCGGGGGGCTCTTAAAAGCCTTGCCGATGATTTGGGTTATAAGACTTTTGTGATTCCGGATGATGTGGGAGGCCGGTATTCCGTATTAACTCCGGTGGGGCTTTTCCCTATGGCGGTGGCGGGGATCAATATTCAGCAATTGATGGAAGGGGCACGGAAGGGTGAAAAATTGTATTCGACAAGCTCTCTGGATCAGAATGATGCCTACCGTTACGCGGCGATTCGCCAGTTGCTTTACCAGAGGGGAAAAACCACTGAAATCCTGGCAACATTCCAACCCGCTTTTTATTATCTGGCCCAGTGGTGGAAACAATTGGCCGGTGAAAGCGAAGGTAAGCAATTAAAAGGCATATTCCCCGCGTCGGTGGAATTCACCTGCGATCTTCATTCCATGGGACAATGGATTCAAGAAGGCACTCGGAATATTTTTGAGACGTTTTTAACTCTCGAGTCTTCCCGGCGGCAGTTGAAAATACCAGCTTTTCAAAATGATGCAGACGGCTTAAACTACCTCGCCGGTGAAACGCTGGATACTGTTAATGAGAAAGCCTGGCTGGGAACCGCCGATGCGCATAAAGAAGGAGGTGTTCCCAACATGACACTAAAAATTAAAGATCGCTCGCCAACATCTCTAGGTCAGCTTATTTATTTTTTTGAAAGGGCAGTGGCGATGACCGGCTATTTGAATGGGGTCAACCCTTTTGATCAGCCTGGTGTTGAGTTTTATAAAAAAAATATGTTCAAACTTTTAGGTAAACCTGGAATTTAGAAAGGATAAATACATGGCTACTGTGAGCCAAAAGCTGGATGAGATTTTGCATGGGCTGGCTTTTGAAAAGATTGAAGGGGCGTCGCCCAGGAATGAATCGGATCCTTTATTAGCCAGATTGAAAGCCCTTGGTACTGAGGTGTGGATCGATACCGGCGAGTTGGAAAAAGCCCAGGAGATATGGAAGGACGAACTCACGGCTTTGACCACCAATAATACTCTAGCCAATCAGGTGGTGCAAAGTGGGGTTATGGACCAGGTCATTGAAGACACCATCCAGAAAATCAATCAGGAAGGATTGGATTTGTCTGCGGAGGAAATGACCCTGGAGGTGGGGTTCGTGATCAATTGCAAGGTTGCCCTGCGTCTGGTTCAGGCTTTCAAGGTGAAAGTCAGTGTGGAATTGCATCCGGCTGTGTCCAGGAGTATAGAGCGTACCCTGCATTTTGGCCGTAGATATTACAAGGTGTGCCCTGAATATTTTACTGTCA
>JAPKCW010000045.1:0-12249 GCA_028822815.1 Nitrospinaceae bacterium
AAAAAATGGATTGCTCTCCGGCTTATGTGCAGTCGGTCATGTCTTTTTATACGATGTACCACGCGGAAAAGGTGGGGAATTATTTGATCCTGTTCTGCATCAACATCAGTTGCCAGTTGAACGGTTGTGACAAACTGCTTGAGTACACGGCTAAAAAACTTGGAATCAAGGTGGGAGAAACGACACCGGACGAAAAGTTCACCCTGCATCGGGAAGAATGCCTGGCACTCTGCACCGAAGCGCCGATGATGCGGATCAACGACACTTATTATGGGGATTTGACCGAGCAGCGCATTGGCCAGATTCTCGATTCTTTGGATTGACCTATGACGCAGATTCTTTTCAAAAATATCAATATGAAAGACCTTCACACCATGAAGGTCTATGAAGAACAAGGCGGTTATCGGTCCCTGAAGAAAGCCTTTGCCCAGAAACCTGAAGAAATTGTCGAGGCGGTCAAGGCTTCCGGATTGCGGGGGCGAGGTGGCGCTGGTTTCCCGGCAGGATTAAAATGGAGTTTCCTTGCCAAGGATGTGTTTCCCCGTTACCTCTGTTGCAACGCCGATGAGTCGGAACCGGGAACCTGTAAAGACCGGGAACTCATGCTTAAAAACCCGCACATGATGATTGAGGGGATGATCCTCTGCTCCTACGCCTGCCGGATCGAAACCGGATACATTTATTTGCGTGGGGAATTCCATGATTTGAATTTCAACTTGGAAAAAGCCCTGGAAGACGCTTACGCCAAAGGGTATTTGGGTAAAAATATTCTGGGAAGTGGGTTCAATTTCAATCTTCATACCCATCTTGGCGCGGGGGCTTATATCTGTGGTGAGGAGTCGGCTCTGCTCAATTCCTTGGAAGGCGAACGGGGTGAACCGAGAATGAAACCTCCTTTCCCTGCCGTAGAAGGTTTGTACGCTAAACCCACTGTCGTTAATAATGTCGAAACCCTGTGCGTGGTTCCTTATATAGTCAATGAAGGCGCCGAAAAATATGCCTCACTGGGAACCGAAAAGAGCAAGGGAACCAAACTGGTCAGTGTCTCCGGGCATGTAAAAAAACCGGGGAACTATGAAGTGGTGTTGGGCACCCCGATCCGGGAAATTATTTATGATCTGGCTGGGGGAATCCGTGATGGCAACAAGCTGAAAGCATTTATACCTGGTGGCTCATCGGTTCCCATGCTTCCTGCGGATCAAGTAGATGTCTCTTACGATTATGAATCATTGGCGGCCGCAGGCACTATGCTGGGTTCCGGCGCTATGATCGTCATTGATGATAGCGTCAATATTGTTGAGACCACCTTGCGGCTGATCAGTTTTTATATGCATGAGTCCTGCGGAAAATGCACGCCCTGCCGGGAAGGTACCCGATGGCTCTACCAGATCGTTGAGCGGATCATGCAGAACAAGGGGCAACTGGAATACATCGAAAAGATGGAAGATATTTGCGACAACATGGCAATGAAAACATTTTGTCCGCTTGCCGATGCCTGTGTCTCACCCGTTGTGAGCAGTATCAAATATTTCCGCTCCGACTATGAAGAATATTTTAAGAACGTACCGGTAAGTTCGGTTTGAGGTAATTATGTCCGACAACGAAGTAACATTAACGATCGATGGGAAATCGGTGACGGTTCCCAAGGGCACCAAGGTGGTGGACGCGGCAAAGCAGGTCGATGTGGCGATCCCGGTTTTCTGCTATCACGAGAAGATCGGCCCGCTGGGTTGTTGCCGGATGTGTCTGGTTGAAGTTGAGAAGATGCCGAAGCTGATGACCGCCTGCACCATGGATGTGATGCCGGATATGGTAGTCAAAACCACCACCGAAAAAGTGGAAAAGGCGCAGAAGGGCGTTCTGGAATTCACTTTACTCAACCATCCTCTTGATTGCCCGGTTTGTGACAAGGGTGGCGAATGCCCCCTGCAGGACAACACCTTCAAATACGGCATGCCGGATACACGTATGGAGTTCCATCGTGCCAACAATGCCAAAGCGACTCCGCTCAGTCCGGTCATTACCATTGACCGGGAACGTTGCATTGCCTGCCAGCGGTGCACCGCCTACAGCGAACGGATTGAGCAGGACTGTACGTTGGTCATGTTGAACCGTGGTTTCCATAACGAGGTAGGCACGTTTAATAACGAACCTTACGACAACCGCTTCTCCGGTAATGTCATTGATATTTGTCCGGTGGGTGCGTTGACCAACACGGACTTCCGATTTAAGGCCAGGACCTGGGATTTGACCAACGCCGCAACGCTCTGTGCGCATTGCGGCTGTAATTGCAATATTACGATGGGCACCCGGCTCAATAAACTCATGCGCGTCGAAGCGCGTCCCAACGATGCGGTGGATGATGGCTGGATTTGCGACAAGGCCCGCTGGGGTCACCATTTTGTGCATAGCGAAAATAAAATTCTGACCGCCAGGGAAAATAGTAGAGGTGACGGAAAGCCTACTTCCTTTCCTGTACTCCCTCATGATTGCACTATCGAGGTTGCGGCTGGCAAAGTTGCGGAAGCATTTAAAAAAATCGTAGAAGAACACGGGCCTGAAAGCGTTGGCTTCATAGGGTCTCCCTATGGCACCAATGAGGAGAATTATCTCTATCAGAAATTATTTCGCCACTGCCTGGGTTCAAACAATATAGACCACAAGACTTATCAGGATGCTCCCGGTCTTCCGGTCAGCCATTATGACGTCGAGCAGATTGAAACTTCTAATGTAGTGTTATTGATTGCCAGCGACCCGACGGAAGAACTGCCTATTCTTGATCTTCGAATCAAAAAAGCGGTGACCACTTGCGGAACCCGGTTGGTGAGCTTGAACGATCAAAAAATTGCCCTCGACCGCTACTCTTCCCAGTCAGTGCAATACAAGGTGGGCTGTGAGGCTCTGGCGATCAATGCTTTGACCAACGGCCTGGCTCGGGAACTGGGGGAATCGGCTCCGGCTCAGGGTTCCGACCAAAGCGGGGTTTCTGCAGAAGACATGAAGTCTTTGGTCGAGACAGTACGCACCAGCATGAAAATTTGCGTGGTGTACAATCCATCTGCTCTTTCCGGAGAAGCGGTTTTTGGGGTCAAGCGTCTACTGAAAATGATTGCTAAAGTCCCGACTATGGAATGTGGAGCCATGCCTGCGGCTCCGATGACCAATGCGGTGGGTGCAATGGATATGGGGTTGCTTCCCGATTTTTATCCGGGTGCCGTGCCGATGTCGGAGCAAGAGGAAATAAAAAAACAATGGGGAGAAAACGCGCCGACTGGAACCGGTCTTTCCGCATTAGAGATGATCGCCCGCGCCGGAAAAGGGCAATTGAAAGCCCTGCTGGTGCACCGTTCTAATCCTGTCATGGATTTCCCTGGTGGATCGCAGGTGGTAGAGGCTTTGAAGAAGCTGGATTTTCTGGTGGTGCATGACATGCTGGAAACTGAGACGGCTAAACTGGCGAATCTCGTTCTGCCTTCAAATGGTCCGGGTTATGATGAAGGAACTACCACTAATATTGGTGGCCGGGTACAAGCCAGAACAAAAGCGTTGGAAACTGACCATGCACCGGATTGGAAAATCATCAACCTTATGCTCAACGCGCTGGGCGATGAAACCGACTACGATAAGGTTGCGGATGTGACCGAAGAGATCGCCTTTAGGGTTCCGGGCTATCAGGAGATCAGCAAGAGGTCGGTAGGCAAAACCGGGTGCAACCGGGAGTCCATCGCTTCCGCCGATGAATTGGTTTCTGCTAAACCGGCGGGACCAGGGAAAAACGGAAGCCTCAGGCTTCGTATTGCCACGTTCCTGTTTGCGCATGACAAGATTCTCGAGGCCTCCTCAAAACTGGCACATCACTTCCAGCCTTCTACTGCATACTTGCATGAGAAAGACGCACAAAGGCTTGGGATTGAGGATGGTGATACGGTTCTACTTTCAGCTGAAAATGTCAACCTGGAAGCTACGGCAAAGGTCAACAACCGTTGTCAATCCGGGGGCGTAGTGGTGCCCAGGGTCTCGGATGAGCAGGGAGTGAACGGCTTGATCGGTGTTGATGGCGGCATGGCATGGGTGGAAATCCGTAAAGTTTAAGATTGGATTTTTTGTGGGACGGGTAATGCTTTTTGGAGTGATTAAGGTTTGGAATGGATAACTGAAATATTAAATGAGACCTGGAAATTCATCATCCTGTTTCTGAATGATAACATTCCCCTGATTGTCGGGAGTGTGAAGGCCGTGGTTATTGCGGTTGCGATTATGTCTGTGGTTCCCATATTGGTTTGGTTGGAACGACGCTTGATGGGCCGGTTTCAGGTTCGCCTGGGGCCGAACCGGGTCGGACCTTTTGGGCTTGTCCAGCCAATGGCCGACACCATAAAGTTGTTGTTCAAGGAATCCATTGTTCAGAGTTCGGCGGATAAGTTTTTATTTCACCTTGCGCCAGCTATTGTGGTGTTTACAGCGATTGTCGGGTTTGCAGTAATCCCTTTCGGAGCACCTTTCGAGGTGTTTGGTCAGAGCATTGAGCTGTGGGGCGCTAATGTGAACAGTGGAATTTTGTTTGTGTTCGCGATTTCAGGCATGGGTATTTATGGAATGGTTCTTGCCGGATTGGCATCGAATAACAAGTATTCATTGATGGGCGGTCTGCGCTCCTCTGCTCAGATGATCAGTTATGAGTTGACGCTGGGGCTTTCGGCGTTGAGCATCATCGTGCTTACTGGTTCCCTGAACCTGGTGGATATGGTCAAAGCCCAGGAAACGGTTCCATTTATTCTTGTTCAGCCTTTGGCTTTTTTGCTGTTTTATATTGCCGGTGTTGCGGAGACCAACCGGGCTCCCTTTGATCTGCCGGAAGCGGAGCAGGAACTGGTAGCCGGTTTTCATACGGAATATACGGGCATGAAGTTTGCCATGTTCTTTATGGGTGAGTACATCAATATGGTGACCATGAGCGCTTTAGTCACCCTTTTATTTCTCGGCGGGTGGAACGCTTATGGTTTGCCGGTTTGGCCGATTGTGGCGTTTGTCCTCAAAGTTGGTTTTCTGTTGTGTGTGTTCATCTGGCTGAGGTCAACGTTTCCCCGTATTCGTTATGATCGGTTGATGACGTTTGGCTGGAAAGTTTTATTGCCACTATGTTTGTTAAATCTTTTGATCACCGCCACGTTGAGGGTGATCTGATTTCCCTGAGGGGATGAGCCATGTTGCGAGTAACCATTAATGGGTTAAAAAACCTTTTGATTGGAATGGGAGTCACGTTCCGGAATATGTTGAGTACGCCGGTAACGATACAGTATCCCGAAGTCAAGCGAACCATGTCCAAACGTTTCCGGGGAAGGCATTTCCTGAACCGCGATGAGGATGGGCTGGAAAAATGCATAGGATGCTCTTTGTGTTCGATCAATTGCCCGGTGGGCTGTATTCATGTTGTGTCGGCAGAGAACGACCCTGAGAATCCGGTTTCCAAGGGCGAACGCTACGCAGAGGTTTATGAGATCAACCTTTTGCGTTGTATCTATTGCGGGTACTGTGAGGAGGCCTGTCCGGTAGATGCTGTGGTTCTGCGTGAGCATTATGAGTTGGCGGATTATGACCGCGACACTTATATCATGGAGAAAAAGGATCTTTTGGTTTATCCGGAACCGAACCGGTTCCGCGTCAACATTTTGGGTAATACGGAACGGATCGGCCCAGCGTGACCGGCCAGCGGCCGGTGGCAACTAGCAATAACTTTTTACCCCTCCGGGGCAGGCGTGATGTCCTCTTCATTAACTTTCATGCCCTGCAAGGGTAAAGGCTGAGGAAGAATACCACCGCCAGCCTAGCGGTTCTTTATTTTTGAGGAGTAGGTTTGTTGGAAATCGCTACGTTATTTAATTTTACGCATGATGCAGTAATTTTTGTGGTGGGCATGACGGCAATCCTTGCCAGCCTGGGGGTCATTTTATGTTCCTCGCCGATCTATTGCGCCTTGTATCTGATCGGCCACATGATTTGCCTGGCCCTTTTATTCCTTCTTTATAACGCAGAGTTTCTTGCGGTTGTCCAGATCATTGTTTATGCCGGAGCGGTGATGATTCTGTTTCTGTTTATTATCGCGCTTCTCGGTGGAAAAAAAGAAGTTCAGGAAAACACATTTCACCGTGCCATGGCGTTTGCCTTCGTCTTCACCCTGTTGGGGGAGTTGTATTTGTCGGCCACGGTTGGGCCGACCCAGCAGATTCGCGGTGAAATCCCGGCTGAATTATTTGGCACTGCCAAAGCCATTGGTCTCGAATTGTTTTCGAAACATATCGTGGCGTTTGAGTTGGCTTCCGGCTTGCTTCTGGTCGCGGCGGTGGGTGTGATTTGTCTGGCAAAATTTTCTTTTGTGCCTTTAAGAAGGAGGGTGAGGTAATTATGGGTCAAGAGTTTGTTTTGCTAGTCAGTGCTTCTATATTCTGCGTGGGTACGGTGGGGTTCATCATTCGCAAGAATCCTCTCATTATGTTTATGTCTGTCGAGTTGATGCTCAATTCGGTGAACTTTCTTTTGGTCGCTTACTCCAGTTTCCTCAACTCACTGGATGGCCAGATTTTTGCCCTGTTCATCATGACTGTTGCGGCGGCGGAAGTGGTGGTGGGGTTGGCTATCATTCTGACTATTTTCCGCACTCGTCATGATATGGATGTGGACCATATTGATGTATTGAAAGGATAATCTTTTGTTCGCAAGTAGCTGGCTCATACTTTTGTTTCCTCTTCTCGGGTTTATCGGCCTGAGTTGGTACGGCAACCGGATCTCCAGGAACCTGGTTGGACTCGTGGGTTGCGGAACCATAGGTGCGTCATTTTTCATGACGTTGGTGACGTTGAGCAACCTTTTGTTTTTGCCGCCAGAAGAACGGGGGGGACATGTTCAGACCCTTTACCAGTGGGTATCGGCGGGATCATTCAAGTTGGACCTGGCTATTCTGGTGGACCCGCTTTCGGTGTTCATGTTCCTGGTTGTAACCGGTGTCGGATTTGTGATTCATGTCTACTCGGTTGGTTACATGCATGATGATCCGGAATACTCCCGATTTTTCGCTTATTTAAACTTGTTTATATTCTCGATGCTGGTGCTGGTTGCGGCGGCGGACTTCTTTTTCCTGATTGTCGGTTGGGCGCTGGTTGGTTTAGCGTCTTATTTGCTGATAGGGTTCTGGCGGGAAAAAACCAGTGCTGTGCTTGCCGCCCGCAAGGCCTTTGTCATGAACGTGATTGGCGATGTGGGAATGGTTATCGCCGCATTGGTTATTTTTGAGACGTTTGGAACATTGAATTTTGTTGATGTATTTGCCTCCGCTCCTGACCAGTTTCGTCCCAATGATGATTCCATGCTTTTGATCACCATGTTGTTGCTGGTCGGAGCATTCGCGAAATCTGCGCAACTGCCCCTGCACACCTGGTTGCCGGACGCGATGGAAGGGCCGACTCCCGTTAGTGCGCTGATTCACGCCGCAACGATGGTTACCGCCGGAGTTTATTTGGTAGCCCGTTGCCATGTCTTATATGAACTGGCTCCCTATACCATGTATTTTATTGCCGGAGTGGGAATCATCACGGCGATCTTCGCCGGATCGATGGCAATGGTTCAATATGATATCAAACGTGTGATCGCCTACTCCACCATGAGCCAGTTGGGCTATATGTTTCTGGCAATGGGACTTGGTGTTTATAGTCTAGGCATGTTTCATTTAATGACACACGCATTTTTCAAGGCACTACTTTTTATGGCGGCGGGAAGCGTGATCCATTCGCTGGACGGTGAACAGGACCTCAGGAAAATGGGTGGCCTGCAAAAAGTCATGCCGTTGACCCACGCAACTTTTTTAATAGGTGCTCTGGCGTTGGCTGGGTTTCCTTTGACCAGCGGTTATTTCAGTAAAGAGGCGATCATTCTGAGCTCTTACCATGCCCAGATGGGGAATATCGTTTTCTGGGCGATTGCGGTACTGACGGCGGGCATGACGGCGTTTTATATCTTTCGGGTTTATTTGTTCACCTTTTTCGGTAAGCTCCGCAGTCCAGATACACATCCGCATGAATCCCCCATGATTATGGTTATCCCTTTACTGGTTCTGGCTGTTTTAGCTCTGCTGGGGGGAGTGTTGGGGCCTTGGGTCGACAGCTTTCTGGCGTCGGTGTTTGGCCATGTTGCCCATCCTCATGATAATGTTTTGGAGAGCATAGCTCTGATAGTAGGCATCGGAGGAATTGTGATTGCGGGCTTATTGTATTTGGTGAGCACGAGGCATCTGGATCTTTTCAAGGAAGCGCTGGCCCCTATTTATGACCTCTTGTTCCACAAATATTATGTGGATGAGATTTATGATTATTTGATCGTACGTCCGACAAAAGCCATTGGCGCTTTTTTGGAACAAAAAGCCGAACGTGAAGGGTTAGATTTTACCGTTGACCAGGTCGGCCTGCAGATAAAAGAGGTGAGCCATGTTATCAGTCTTTGGCAATCGGGAAAAGTGCGCTCCTATGCTTTGAATATGATTGTCGGCGTGGTGACGATTCTAATGTTTGTTGTATTCATGTAACCGTAAAAACTTATGCTATCCCTTATAATTTTCATACCCCTTGTTGCCGCACTGGGACTCCTCATGGTCTCCAGAGAGAATGTGGCCGCAATCAAAATGGTTGGGGTGGGTGCGGCGGGTGCCAGTTTTGCTCTGTCTTTATGGGTACTGTTTTCGTTTGATACCGCTAACCCGGATATGCAGTTTGTCCAGATGTTTCACTGGGTGCCTGCCCTGCATATCAATTACCTGTTAGGGGTAGATGGAATCAGTTTGTGGATGGTTATGTTGACCGCGTTTCTGGGACTCATTGCCATTATGTTTTCCTTCACTCAGAAGGAAGGGCTGAGAAACTTTGTGGCTCTGATGCTGGCACTGGAGGCGGGGACGCTTGGAGTATTTCTGGCCCTCGACACCATTTTGTTTTATGTGTTCTGGGAGTTGATGCTGGTGCCGACTTATTTTCTCATCGGTATCTGGGGAGAGGGCCGACGGGTCTATGCCACGATGAAATTCGTGATCTACACCCTGGTGGGAAGCTTATTGATGCTGGTTGCGATCCTTTCCCTGACGATGGTGCACTATGGCGCCACCCATGAAGTGACGTTTGATTTGCGTGTGCTGACTCTCACCCATATTGATCCATCCATGCAGATATGGATGTTTTTATTCTTTTTCCTGGCTTTTGCTATCAAGGTTCCGGTTTTTCCCCTGCATAGCTGGTTGCCCCATACTTATGTGGCTTGTCCTATTCCGGTTTTGATTCTGTTGACGGGAGCTATGTCCAAAACCGGTGCTTATGGTTTTCTGCGTTTTTGTCTGCCTTTGTTCCCCGAAGCGGTCGAAAGTTTTGCTATGGTCATTGGGTTGATGGCGGCCGCCGGGATGGTCTATGGAGCCTGGATCGCCATCGCACAAAAAGACCTGAAAGCCTTGGTGGCTTATGCCAGTATCAGCCATTTGGGGTTTATTGTGATTGGCATCTTTGCTAACAACGGGACGGGGATTGAAGGCAGTTTGCTGCAAATGATCAACCACGGCATCATCGCATCGGCGTTGTTTTTGATCGTTGCATTTATTGAGGTGCGGATGGGAACCCGCAACTTGGATGAGCTTCGTGGTTTGAGCAAGGCCATGCCCGTTTTGTATGGAACTTTTATGCTGATTATGTTGGCCGCTCTGGGGCTCCCAGGGTTAAATGGTTTTGTCGGGGAATTCCTGATTTTGATGGGAGTTTGGACATCCAGCATGTTTTCGGGATTGTCGGGTATTCTGGTTTTGATGGGTGGATTGTCAATTGTCTTCGCTTCCATTTATATGCTGTATATGTTCCAAGGCTCGATGCAGGGAAAATCGGATAACCAAGGGTTGACTGACATTGATCGATGTGAGTTCAAGCTTCTTTTGCCCGCCTGCCTGCTCATTATATTTATAGGCCTTTATCCCAAGCCTTTCATTGACCGGGTTACCCCCTCGGTAGATGCATTGCTCCATCTGGAAAAAACGGTCAACCTCCACACCGAAGAAAGCGGCCACTAGGCACTACTAGCCGTAGGGGCAACTAGCACTGGCTTTTATTAGTGAGCAATTAGTTTGGACGGCTCAACGAGTCCTTACTCCGTTCCCTCGCATGGAAGTGGGGCTCCACAAACTTTGAAATGAGATTCGGCAAGAACATTGTTGATGGTATCTTTATAGAACGGCCAAACCGTTACCTGGCGCGTGTCGAAGTGGGGGATGAGGGGAAGGGAATTCTGGCTCATGTTCCCGACCCAGGTCGTTTGACTGGGTTGATGTTGCCTGGGAGAAAAGTACGACTGGTCCATCAACCTTCAGAAAAACGTAAAACAGACTACACACTTGTTTTGGTGCGGCACGGCTCAATATGGGTTTCGGTATTCCCGGTGTTTGCCAATGCTTTGATTCAGGAAGCGTTGATGCAGCGGAAGCTCCCCTTCCTTCAGGGCTATTCCGACTTTGCCAGCGAAGTGAAAGTAAGAAACAGTCGTTTTGATTTCAGGCTGGGGTTTCCGTTCAACCCTGCGTATGTTGAAGTGAAATCGGTGAGTCTGGTCGAACAAGGGCAGGGCAGGTTTCCTGATGCTCCAACCGAACGGGGAGTCAAACATGTCAGGGAGTTGATAGCGTTGTGCGCAAAAGGCTACCGGACAGCAGTGGTATTTGTTTCGCAACGGCCCGATACGCGATCCATCACCTGCAATGATGACATTGACCCTGTTTTTGGAGAATGGTTGCGAAAAGCACTCGCTGAAGGTGTGGAACTTTATGGTATGAATTGCAAGGTCACCCCAACCACGATTTCCCTGAACAAAGAGGTTGAGGTGGTTATTCCAGAAGTGTGCTCAGGTCGGGAATGACCATCCATTGTTCTCCCTCAAGCACCCATTCTTGTTCAACGAGCCGGGTTACTAATTTGGTGCTGGGTAATATCGCGAGTTGATAGCGGATGGTAACGATGGCCCGGTTGAAACCTTTTTCGGGGCCTTTGGATGTAGTGACAACCGGAACCCCAATTTTGAAAAATTTGATATCCAAAATGGTTGCTTCAAAAAAAGTAATGCGTTGGGTCATCTCCAGTGATTGGGCCTTATAATTGGCGCGATGGGCCGGGTGGACGAACCGGGCACTGATGTTCATCGCCTTGCTTTCAAACTCGAAATTAAAAGCCTCGATACTTAAGTCCAGATTTTCCTGGGTTTTATAATAAGGGTCCAGCGTTTCGCAGGATACAGAAACAAACAGTAGAAGAAACAAAATCACTCTTTGCACAAGGTTGGGTGTGTAGTTGGATTTCAGCATGAAGTTGGATGGGTTGATGAAAAAAATTGAGGTGGTGAATAATCGCTTCCTATTGATTATAGATAAAAATATTGATTCCTTCCAGTTTATAAGGTGGATTATTGGAGAATGATGGCAAAACCAAGTGGATTTAAACAGGCGAAACATAAAGCAGGTTCGAGGAATAGAAAACCTGGACGCTCGTTTTCAGGAAAGAAAGAGCTGACTCTTTGGGATCAGGCTTCCCGTTGGTATGACTCGCTGGTTGGTGGCCAGGGCACGGATTTTCAAAAGGACATTATCATGCCAGGTGTGTTCCGATTATTGGAAGTCAGTAAGAAGGACCGTGTCCTTGATCTGGCTTGTGGTCAGGGAGTGTTTTCCCGCTATTTATCCAAAAAGGGTATCCGTGTCGAAGGGTTGGACTCCTCCTCTGAACTGGTGAAATATGCCCGGGCGCGACCGGGTCCTTCCATCCGGTATCATGTAGGAGATGCCGGAGATGCTGAAAACTTTGAAGCAGGCCGCTTCGATGGTATCGCCTGCTTGATGGCGATACAAAATATCGAAAAAATGGACCTGCTTTTTAAAAGCGCGAGCCAATGGTTAAAGACGGGAAAACATTTTGTGGTGGTGATGACGCACCCATGTTTCCGTATTCCTCGCCAATCTCATTGGGGATGGGATGATGAAAAGAAACTGGAGTATCGGCGGGTCGACCATTATATGACGGAAACCGCTGTTCCTATTCTGACCCCGCCCTTTGCTGATTCGAAATCGTTCACGCTTACATATCACCGTCCGCTGCAAAGTTATATTTCAGCGTTGGCCCAAGCTGGGTTTTGTGTTGATGCGATGGAGGAGTGGGTGTCGAACAAGAACAGCCTGCCGGGCAAACG
>JAPKCW010000046.1:0-12238 GCA_028822815.1 Nitrospinaceae bacterium
CAACAAATGCGTGGCATAGTCTACGTCAATTGCGGGTTTCATTTCTTTTTCAAAAGCAGAAATATTGTAGCCCCTGCCAGCAAAGATCAAAGGTTTATCCTGTATCTTGACCGTTTTCCTTATTCGGTCTGGCTTTTCCGGACCCTTTTTAATTGTAATAACATAACGTCCCGGATCAATAGTCTCGTACCTTTTGAGCGACTGATATGCCATATCCGCTTTAAACTCGGGGAGCCGCCTTTGAGACCGCAAGCTCGCACTCCTTCTTAGCTTGGCATAAACTCCGGCGATGAATTTATTGTCACTCTCGCCGAGTTCATCCGTATCGGCAGTTTGCAATTGAGGGTCCGGATCCAAAGGAAAATCCAACTCCAACTGAGAATGCAGGGTGATCTTTACCTGCGGTCCAGAATCAAAACCTTCCATCACCAATTCACCTTTCAGCTCTTCCCCGCAGCCTGAAACTAAAAGACTAAAAAAAACCAGGGTACTTAAACAAGGTCGTTTTTTAAATATGCTCATAATTTATCATCGACTACTAAGGCTCACGACTTGAAAGAATATCAAATTTCAGGCCTTTCTGCCTCCACCTTAAACCCAATTCAACAAAAAAAACATAAAGCAATAAAAATCAATACTTTACATCGATCCTGAAAACTGTTATTCTTTTAAAATCCAATCAACACAGGCCAAGGAAAAGGAAGGATAATGCCATGAGAAGCGGTTTACGTTCCCTTTTAGAGGTAAAGAACATCAATTTCCTTAAAAAGAAGCTGGAAATAGGCGAAATCACCCCTGAGGAATGTAAAGAGGTCATGAAACGCCTGATTCTGAAAAAATACGACCGCATTCAAAACAGGAGCTTTCGGGCCAGCATTTTAGGGTTTGGTCGCTCTCTAGAAACTAAAATACCCGTTAAATCCTGAACCTCGTTTTACATCTTTCCTCCCCGGTTCAACGCCCTAATTCTGTAACAGGTCCCATCTGTAATAGTACCCGAAAAAATAAATTTAGAAAATTGATCGCCTGCCCCGGATAAAGGTATAATGTCGCCGGATTGTAGGCTCACAAAATCACCAAATATTATAGGCCCCTTAAAACATTTCAGGGTCCTCCGTTTACAGTGGACGCTTTACGATTATTTGTCGCCATCGCTGTTCCGCCCGAGGTTCTGGAAATCCTCATTGACATTCAAAACCGGTTTAAAAACCTGGACCTGGACGCAAAATGGGTCAAACCTGAAAATATGCACCTGACTTTGAAGTTTTTAGGTAAAACCTCAAAGGTCTCTCAAATAAAACAGGGCTTGGCTAAAGCCCTCAGCAACGAGCCTGAATTTACCTTATCCCTGGGCGGGACAAAGGTTTTTCCGGATATAAAAAGACCAAGAGTACTTGGCGTGGGCTTGCACTCAGCCTGCGAACCTCTGGCTCAGCTCCATAAAAATGTAGAAGGGCATTTAGCCCCGCTGGGGTTTCCACCTGAGTCGAGGCCATTTTCTCCCCACTGGACTCTGGCGAGAATCAAGTCCGGCAAAAACAAAAAATTGCTGGCGCAACAATTAAATTCCATAGGGCATGTTGCCTCTTTCAAAGTCAAGTCAGTCAGGCTGTATCAGAGTCGGTTGACTCCTGAGAGCGCAACGTATACTGTGCTGGAAGAATTCGCATTAAAAGGGACCCCCAACTGAAACAAACAAGGAGGAATGATGGGCTCGGACGACAGAGAAAAAGCGCTGGAACTGGCATTCACTCAAATTGAGAAACAATTCGGCAAAGGTTCCATAATGAAACTGGGCCAGGCCGAAAGCCTGAAAGGAATCGGCATCATTTCCACCGGCTCCATTTCTCTGGATCATGCATTAGGTGTAGGTGGGGTTCCAAGAGGCAGAATCATTGAAATCTACGGCCCGGAAGCTTCGGGAAAAACCAGTTTAACACTCCATATCATTGCGGAAGCGCAAAAAGCAGGTGGCGTCGCCGCATTCATTGACGCGGAACACGCTTTGGACCCGGAATATGCTGGCAACCTCGGTATAAATTTGGATGACCTGCTTCTTTCGCAACCGGATACAGGTGAACAAGCACTCGAGATCGTAGAAGTTCTCGTCCGCAGTGGCGCAGTAGATGTCATCGTGATCGACTCCGTGGCCGCCCTCGTTCCCAAGTCGGAACTCGATGGAGATATGGGCGATTCCCATATGGGACTGCAAGCCCGGCTGATGTCCCAGGCCATGCGTAAACTGGCAGGGGTGGTCAATAAATCCAAAACCTGCCTGATATTCATCAACCAGATACGCATGAAAATCGGAGTGATGTTTGGAAACCCCGAAACAACTACCGGCGGAAATGCGCTCAAGTTTTATTCTTCCGTTCGCCTGGATATTCGCCGCATTGCCGCATTGAAAGACGGGGAAAACGTCATCGGTAACCGCACCCGGGTCAAGGTAGTGAAAAACAAGGTCGCCCCGCCCTTTCGTCAAGTTGAATTCGATATTATCTATGGAAAAGGCATCTCCAAAACTGGTGACCTGCTCGACCTTGGCGTGGCCCATGAAATTATCGCTAAAAGCGGGACCTGGTTCTCCTATAAAGAAAACCGCATTGGCCAAGGCCGCGAAAACTCCAAAAGGTTTCTGGCAGAGAACCCGGAAATATCAGCAGAAATTGAAAAACGTTTGCGGGAAACTCTGGGGCTGACCGCATCTGAAATGGAGAATAATGCGGAAGAACCTGCAACAAAGGCAAAAAAGACTGAAAAAAATTCCTAAACCGGCCACTAGGCGTGGGTGGCAAATTACAGGATCATAAAACCACCAATTTTCAAAAGTCCTCATAAAGTCCGATGCCAGATCGTGAAGCCATCAAGACTGCTAAATCCCAGGCATTAAGATACCTCGCCTACCGGGACCGTAGTGAGAAGGAGCTTACCCTACACCTGGAAAAAAAGGGGCATGCCCCTTCCGTCATACAAAAGGCACTTCAGGACCTGGCAAACCTGAACTACGTTAACGACCAGCGCTTCGCGATGGAATGGGGCCGGTCGCGTGTTGAAGGAAAAAAATTTGGCAAACAACGCGTGCGCCAGGAACTGTTCGCAAAAGGAGTTGCCAGTCACATCATTGAAACAACCTTGGATAGCCTTTACAGTTCTCATCCGGAACGAGACCTTGCCCAGGCCTGCGCCAATAAAAAACTGGCCTCCCTTCACGGACTGGAACCCGAAAAAAAAATGCGGCGATTGGTCCAATACCTTCAGCGAAGAGGGTTTTCCGCCGATATCATCTATGAAACCACTAGGCGCCAGCGTGACGCTGGACCCAGCTAGCAAAAAATGCAGTTTATTCAAACAATTCCTTATCCTGTTTTAGCCGGGGCTGTATTTTGTTTCGGGCTGGCGGTCGGCAGTTTCGCCAACGTATGCATTCACCGTTTGCCCCGGAAAGAATCCGTGGTGTTTCCCGGATCGCATTGCCCGGCATGTTCGGCGGCAGTTCGCCCACTGGATAACATTCCGGTCATCAGTTATATTGCCCTCGGTGGGAAATGCCGCGACTGCGCCACACGTATTTCCCCGATTTATCCAGTTATCGAGACGGTGACAGCCGTCCTTCTGCTGGCTGGGTTTTTCAAGTTCGGACCGTCGTTTGATTTTCTGGTTTATGCCGTGGTGGCCCCCGCACTGGTCATCATCACTGCTATCGATATTGAGCACCAGATTATTCCCGATGTGATTACGCTACCGGGTATTGCCCTGGGGCTTGTGGTGGGAACGTATACGATCGGGTACGCGGACTCTCTGCTCGGGTTTTTTGCGGGAGGCGGATTATTTTACTTGCTTGCTGTTCTCAGTAATGGAGGGATGGGAGGAGGGGACATTAAATACATCGCTGCGGTAGGTGCTTTGCTGGGCTGGCAAAAAGTATTGCTGGTTATTTTTATCGGAGCTCTTTTAGGGTCTGTGGTCGGCGTATTCCAAATCACGGTGCAGAAAAAATCAAGGAAAAGCCTGATCCCGTTCGGACCTTTTCTCGCAACGGGCACCTTGGTCACATTATTTTATGGCAACTCACTCATTCGGTTATACTTGGATTATCTGGGACGATAATGGAAAATATAAACGGTACACTCTAATCAGCCATCGGACTTGAAATATGGAAAACAAAGAAACCAAAAACCAAACCACAACACCTCAATCCAATTTGGACCAGGAAGAAAGAACCCTGGAAACCTTTGCGGCGGAGTTGGAAACCATCAAGGCCAGCATCCAAAAGAGGAAGAGTGAAACCACCACACTAAAAATTCTTTTCTATACCGGTCTTGCAGTTTTACTGTTCGGTTTCATGTATACCAGTCAGACCCTGCAAAGAGCCCAAAACCAAAATCTTGAATCGACCCTCACCTTTCTACAGGGCCAGGTGAATCACACTCTGCTTTTGCTGGAAAATAAACTTCATAGGGAAATGCGGGATATTACAGCGAAAATGAACGGGGAATCCAGCCCTGGCTTTCACAAAACGATCCAAAATATGAATCAGGCTCTGGATCAACTTGAACCCGAAACTACCTCCCTGGGTATTTTGATCAAAAAGGTTCAGAGAAACTCGAATGAACTGAGCCGGATGGTACAGCAAAACCAGGAAGCGGCAATACCCTGACGACTCCTACATAACGGAATCAAACCGACGCAAAAATTTCTTCTATTTTTTCACAATGTTCGAGGGACGGTTCCCAGCCGATGGCCTTCAAGTTTTCTTTCACCTGATCCGGATTTTTCACACCCACCAAAGCTGTTGTGAGCCCCTCCTGCCTCAACACCCAGTTGATCGCGGTCTGGGCACAGGTTTTGCCCTCTTTATCAGCGATTTCTTTTAACCGGTCCACCTTTGCAATATTGCGTACAAATCCTTCGCCGGTAAAAGTGCCAAGGATTCCCTTGCTTCTCCAATCCTCAAATTTCGTATTCTTGTCATACTTGCCGGTCAAAACTCCTGAACTCAGAGGACTGTATGCAATAATTCCGATATCGTTCTCCAGACAAACGGGGACCGTGTCTTTCTGAATATCCCGTGTCAGCAAACTGAACTCCGGCTGCAGTGAAACAATTTTTCCGAATTTAAGACAGTCTTGTATCTGCTCCACCGAGTAATTACTAACCCCTATATGGCGGATCTTTCCTTTTTCCTGAATCTCCAACAGAGTTTCCATGGTCTCTTTCTGCTCCGTCTCCACATCGGGCCAGTGGACCTGGTAAAGATCGATCACGTCCGTATCCAGCCGTTTCAAACTTTGGTCAATTTCTTCCAGGATAGAATTTCTGCTGGCGTCCTTGCGGATCGAGCCCAGGGCTTCCTTATCCCACCGCAGTCCGCATTTGGTAGCAAGGATCACTTTATCCCGGACTGGCTTAAGGGCTTTTCCAATCAGTTCCTCGGAATGACCAAAACCGTAAACCGGGGCCGTATCAAAAAAATTGATTCCCAGGTCATATGCCTTTTTGATAGAGTCCAGGGATTTTGTATGGCCTTCACTCTTCCAGAAGGGGGCTCCGCCTATTCCCCACGCACCATAACCTATCACCGACACATTAAGATCACTGCTTCCCAGCTTCCTGTATTTCATATACTCCGCCAAAGTTGAATTTTAGGTCTCAATTTTTATACAAAAACCGTTTGGTATTATTAAGTAATCATTATAATCTTAATTATATTAGCCCATTACCTTTAACCAGAAAACATGAAATCTCTTTTACGAGTACTGAGTTATTTAAAACCCTATCGAAAAGGGGTCGCATTGACCCTGTTTTTAGCCATCTCTACCACCCTTCTGGATCTGGTCCCACCTTGGCTGATTAAAGTGATTGTCGACAGCCTGGTGGAAGGCAAAGAATCGTCATGGATATACGGCCCCATAGTGGGTTTGGCGGGCATCTATCTAGCACGAAATTTCACCAATCACCGGCGCATCATGGTTAACAACAAAGTCGAGCAGAGTGTGGTGTTCGATTTAAGATCCGACGTTTACCGGGCACTGCAAAATTTATCCATGAGCTACTTTGAAAATCGCTCTACCGGTGAGTTGATGTCTCGTGCCAACGATGACGTAAATTATGTCGAGCGTATTTTTATCGATGGTGTGGAACAAGTCGTGACCGCGATCCTGACTCTGATCGGCATTTCCGCCATACTTTTTTATATGCATTGGAAACTGGCAGTGGTGGCCCTGCTTCCCATTCCATTTCTGGTTTATGGCGCATGGTTCTATACCTCCATGGCCCACGATCAGTATCACGTTGTGCGCAAGCGGGCAGCGAAAATGAATGCCAGATTGCAGGACTCTATTTCCGGAATTCGCGAAACACTTTCCTTTAATCGTCAGCTTTATGAAATCAAACAATTTGAAAAACGCAGTCGGGATTACTGCGATGGAACTTTAAAGGTCATGCGGTTATGGGCATTCTATTCTCCGTCCATGATGTTTCTCGGCTCCCTCGGCACGGTTTTGATCCTCCTGTATGGAGTAGGACTTGTGCAGGCTGGGGATATCACCGTTGGTTCCCTGATCGCTTTCGTAGGCTACCTGGCTTTATTTTATACGCCGATCAATCAATTGCATTCGGTCAATCACATGCTTCAGCACGCATTAGCTTCTGGTGAGCGCCTGTTTGAAATTATCGACACCGTGCCCGAGATACAAGATGCACCAAACACGATTCTCCCTTCCACCAATGTCCGGGGCACGATTCAATTTGACCGGGTGGGTTTTTCCTATATCCCAGGCAAACCTGCCATCATGGAGGTTGACTTTACGATCGCCGCCGGTGAAAAGATTGCCATAGTCGGGCATACCGGGAGCGGCAAATCCACCTTGGTGAAACTGCTCATGCGGTTTTATGATGTCGAATCGGGGACCATTCTCATTGACGGCTACCGGATAAAAGACCTGCCGCTTGCTTATCTGCGTGAACAAATCGGTTTGGTCGCGCAAGACCCTTTCTTGTTTAATGGCACTGTGGCGGAAAATATCCTTTACGGAAATATTGAAGCCAGCCGAGACCAGATCATCTCAGCCGCTGTCTCGGCCCACGCCGACCCATTTATAAAAAACCTGCCCGAGGGATACGATACTCGGGTTGGGGAGCGAGGGGTCAAACTTTCTGGCGGGGAAAAACACCGCATCGCCATCGCCCGGACTTTCCTGAAAAATCCGCCGATCCTGGTGTTAGACGAAGCCACCTCATCGGTGGATACTGAAACCGAGAACCATATCAAACAAGCTCTGAACATATTGATGGCAGGACGCACCACCCTGATTGTCGCGCATCGATTGTCAACCCTGGAAGGAGCAGATCGGGTTCTGGTCCTGAAAAAAGGAGAACTAGTTGAGACGGGAGACCACGATTCCTTGATCGCCACGGACTCGGAATATGCCCAACTGTTCCGCCAACAAGTACACCTCTAGCCAGCGTGACGCTGGACCCAGAAAGCACTAACTCTATCTGCCGAGCTAACGAGTTACCTCGGCACAATCAAGCTCTTGCCCAGTTGCCTCCCCTCCAAGGGGCCACTAGTTCGCATATGCATGGGAGGTTCTAAACCCTTCCGACCTACTCAATATCCCTTCTGGGCGCAAGAGCTATGGTTATCACAGGGGGAGTTATTAACGTATTGCGCTTGAGGGCTTGGCCTGCTTTATGGGGAATGCAGTGCTGGCCCCACGCCTAGTGGGCCTCTTCTACAAATTTACCCATTTCGCGGAATTTTTTCTCCCGCAACTGGATCAATTCGCTCAAAGGAATTTGAGTCAATCGCTCAAGATTTTTACGCAGGGATTTTTTCATACGTATGGCAGCCTGCTTATGGTTGCGGTGGGCACCGCCAAGAGGTTCGCGGACAATTTCATCAATCACTTCAAATTTCAAGAGATCGTTCGCGGTGATACACAGGGCATTGGCCGCCTGGGAAGTTTTATCCTTGTCTCCCCAAAGAATGGAAGCGCAACCTTCGGGTGAGATCACCGAATAGACAGAATGCTCAAGCATCGTAATATGATCACCAATCCCAATCGCCAAAGCACCGCCAGATCCTCCCTCCCCAATTATCACGCAGATAATGGGCACCTTCAGCGGGATAATGCTGAACATGTTGGTGGCAATCGCTTCAGCCTGCCCCTTTTCTTCTGCATCCACACCGGGATAAGCCCCAGGCGTGTCAATAAAGGTGATAATTGGCATGTTAAATTTTTCTGCCATTCGCATCAAGCGAAGAGCTTTTCTATATCCCGCAGGTTGGGACATGCCAAAGTTCCGTCTGATTTTTTCTTTGGCATCCCTCCCCTTCTGGTGACCCACTACCATCACAGACCTGCCATCAAACCTTGCCACCCCTCCAACAATGGAAGGGCCATAGCCTCCGTGACGATCACCGTGAAGCTCGAAAAAATCCGTAAAGACCAAATCTAAATAATCCAGAGTGTAAGGCCTGTCGGGATGCCTTGCCACCAGGGTTTTATCCCAACCCTTTAGATTGGAATATACATCATGCTTCATTCGGCGGAGCTTTTTTTTGAGCTTTGCGATCTCATGGGTGATATCGCCAACACTGTCATACATATGAGACAGGGAAACCAGATCTTGGATCTGAGTTTCCAAAGCAAAAATCTCGCGCTCAAATTCTAGTATTTGCACCATATTTCAAATAAAGTATTCATTAAGAAACGATTTATCCTTCGGCATTTTAACATAAGGGGGGCTCTCTTTATTTAGTAGAAACCGAATATAGGATGAATCAAGTTTCTAAGGTTTTCAGACTCGTTCAGCGCACGGGCTCCTTCAGTGCCGATTTTGTTCTGCCCCAGCTTTAAAGATTCCAGGTTCGCCAGTCGCGGAGATCGGGCAATAGCCTTGGCTCCCTCATCCCCGATACGGTTAAAGTTCAAGTTCAGTTTCTTTAGCTTTTTCAGGTTTTTGGATTTTGCCAGCGCCTCGGCTCCCGCATCAGTAATATTATTTTTGGACAGGTTCAGCGAAACCAATCTTTCCAGTTTTTTAGATTTTGAAAGAGCAATTACCGCCTCATCGGTCAAATCATTATTCCTCAAATCCAGGGTCTCCAACTCCGACACAAAAACAAAGTCCAGCAGTACCAGGACGCCAAAATTCCCGATCAGCCCCTCTCCCACTTGGTTTAACTGGTTCTTGCGGTGGAGTTCTTTAAACCCTTCCATCAACTGGAAACGCTTCCAAGCCTGTTTTCCTTTTTTTTTAATTGGATTGTATGCCAGCTGGATGTTATGAAGCTTGGGTAATTTTTTTGAATGCGTGAGGTCAATGGCCCCTGGCCCCTTTATTTGATTATAATTCAGGTTCAACTCCGCCAATTGAGTCAGGGTATCTGAGTCTGCAATAGCCTTCGCGCCCACATCGGTGATCTGGTTATAAAAAAGGTTTAAAATTTTCAGCTTTGAAAAAGTCATTGAGTTGGAAATAATCTCCACCCCCCTGTCAGTAATAAAATTATGCTCCAGGTAAAGGGCTTCCAGGTTTTTCAAGTGAGGGGATTCGGCCAGGGCACGAACCCCTTCATCGCTGATATTGACCCTATACAGAACCAGAGTCGTGACAGAACGGACCAGTGGCGATTGAGCCAAAACAGCCAAACCTAAATCGCCCAGATTCTTTTCGTTAATCCGAAGGATCTTGTTATTGCGCTTTAGTTTCTTCTGGATGTACTTCTCGACAGCCGTTCCTGACATCGGCGAGGAAACTGCCCCCAAGGTAAAAACATATAAAAAGGCAAGGATCAAAACCCGGAATATAAACATAAGCTATTACTTCTAATAAAAATTTTAGTCGTTTCTAAGAACAGCGCGGATAGAAATATTCTACCGGGAGGACGGATTGTTTTCAATCTCCTTTAATCGCTTTTCCAGATCACGAATCTTACGGACCAACTTCGGAAGTTTTGGTAAAGCGGTTACATATTTTTTCCACTCGTCCAGGGGAATCGCGGGAGTACCCCCATACACGTTGTTGTTCTTAATATTGCGAAACACACCTGTCTGGGCCGCAACGGTGACTTGGTCACCCAACGTAATATGATCCGCGATTCCCACCTGCCCCGCCAGCACCACATGATGACCCAAGGTACAAGTTCCGGCCAACCCCACCTGCGCCACCAGAATGGAATGTTCTCCTACAATACAGTTGTGGGCTACCTGAACCAGATTATCTATTTTGGTTCCTCGTTTGATACGTGTCGTGCCCAATGCCGCCCGATCCACGCAACTGTTTGCTCCAATCTCGACATGATCCTCAATCACCACCCGGCCGATCTGGTTTATTTTATAATGTGCTCCCTTTTCATCCAGAGCATAACCAAATCCGTCTGCCCCGATCACCACTCCCGCATGAAGGATCACATGACTGCCTAATTCCGTCTCGCGGTAAAGTGTGACATTAGGGTGAAGGACAGTATGGCTTCCAATTCGACACCGGTCGCCCACAACCACACCCGGATACAAATGGACATGGTCCGCGATCTCTACATCATCCCCAATGCACACCCCGGCCGACAGGGTGACCTGTACACCAAGCTTGACATTTTCGCCGACTACAGCCCGGTCATGAATGCCTGCTTTCGGTTTCGGCTCAGGATGAAATTCCCGCAACAAACGGGCAAAGGCAAGCTCTGGGCTGGCAACAATAATCTGGGAAATAGAAATGTCTATCGCTTCCTTCACCAGCACAGCGGAAATCGGGGACCCCTTCAGTGCATTGAGAAACTTTTTTTTACTGAGGAAAGTAATATGTCCTTCCTGCGCCTGCTCAATATTACTGATTCCTGATATCTCCACCGAACCATCGCCTGTTAATTTTCCTCCAACCAATTCAGCGACCTTTTCCAGCTTCATGTATTTTCCCTTCTCAAAAATTTATTTCGCATAGCCACATATCGCATGAAAGGTTCTAAACCACCCCAGCTACCCCATTCGGGGCATGAAGGCTGAGGAAGAATATAGCTCCCTCTTTGTAAAAGAGGGGTCCATTGAAGCTCCCCCTTCTACGAAGCGGGTTGGGGGGAGATTTGATTTACCTGTTTGCCACCGGCGGCTCGGCGGCTTTTAAATGATCAGGCCCTGTCTGCTTGCGCTGACTTTTCCATCAACCAATTCCACTACCCGGTCAAGTTGCCCTGCAACTCTCTGGCTATGCGTAACAATTACAAATGTCTGATTAAATTCCTGGTTAAGTTTTCGAATCAATTCTATCAGTTGGTCGCTGGCATGATGGTCCAGATTCCCCGTTGGTTCATCAGCTAAAAGCAGGTCCGGCTGATTGACAAGTCCTCTAGCAAGGGCTACGCGCTGGCTTTCGCCTCCAGATAGTTCGCTTGGTTTGTGATGCATCCGGTCCTTCATGCCCACTTCGCACAACAAGTATTCCGCCCGCTCTTTGGCTAAACGACTATCCTGATTCCGAATCAGGGCCGGGAGCATGGCGTTTTCCAATGCGGTGAAATCGGGCAACAAATTGAAAAACTGGAATACAAAACCGATGTGACTATTGCGGAAATTTTCCAAATAGCCATTGGATTGTTTATAAATATCCTTTCCTTGAAACAGAACGCTTCCCGTCATCGGTTTGTCGAGTCCCCCAAGGACATGTAGAAGGGTGCTCTTGCCCACCCCTGACGCGCCAATAATTCCCAACACTTCTCCCGATAAAACATGAAGGCTCGTCTGGGCAAGAACGTGGATCACCTCGCGCGGAGTCGAATAGCTTTTATCGACATTAACCGCTTCGATCAGGCATTTTTGTTTCGGGCTAGCGGAATTCGAATCACTCATAGCGCAGACCTTCCACAGGGTCCAGCCGGGAAGCTCTCCAAGCCGGATACAATGAGGCCAAAAAACAAATGACAATCGAAAATACCACGATAAGAAATGAATCGAAGTACTGAATCTCTGAAGGGAGCTTGTCCAGATAATACACATCGCTGGGAAAAGCGGTGATACCAAAAAGGGTTTCAATGAAACCGACAATCTCATTCAGGTTCGGCACGACAGTAAATCCGCCGATGCAACCGACCCCCGTTCCGATGATGCCAATGATCAACCCTTGATAGCTAAAGATTTTCATAATGCTGGATCGGGATGCCCCCATGGATTTCAGAATGGCGATTTCCTTGTTCTTTTCCATAACCACCATGAACAAGGTGCTGACAATATTGAAAGCCGCC
>JAPKCW010000240.1:0-2611 GCA_028822815.1 Nitrospinaceae bacterium
GCCTTTTGCTCAACATAAGGGGAAGTTTGGGTGTAAATAGGGTAAAAATAGAGAAAATTTAATAAAAAAGCACCTAGCCAAATAATAGCTAAGTGCTTGTTTTTAAGTGGTACGCCCGAGAGGATTCGAACCTCCGACCTACGGTACCGGAAACCGCCACTCTATCCAGCTGAGCTACGGGCGCTTAGTTCAGATTATACTTCTAGGTTGGCAGCCTTCATCAACACCGACTACGGTTCCTACTTGGCGATCCAGGCTTTGATCGAACTCTTTGATCATCTTTAAACGCCAGTTCCACCACTTGGCTTCTGCCAGCACCTCTTCCGAAGCTTTTGAGGGAACGACCATATTATATTCCTGATTTGTTTCATCAAAATTGATTTTGATTTCAGGAACAACCTTCAACCCGTGCGCTTCCAGGACTTTAAAGGGATCTTTGGCCAGGCTCTTTTTAAATGCATCGTCGGTGACCGCTTTAGCCGCGACGCTTTTCCAATTGTCATCGAGTTCTTTTTTTCTGATGGGATTGATCGGGGAAGTCTTACCCGCAGAACCCAGTATTTCACTCATGTCTAATCCTTTCCGGAAAATCTCAACCGGTTCAGTTAATGGATGAAGAAGAAATAATACAGGATTCCCGGGGCCATTTCTATAGAACATCCCTAAAAATTACTTTTGGCCGACGAGTCACTGGAGGCAAAGAGCAAGGGCTTGATTGTGCCGAGATAACACTTTGCTAGCTTGAAGAGTTATTGCTCTCTGGGTCCAGCGAGTTATGCTTATCATTTGCCTTTACCCTTTCAGGGCATGAAGGTTACTGAAGGGGATATCACGCATGTCCCGAATGGGGTATCACGCTGGCGCCTAGTGGGTGGAGCGGATCAATTCTTCTGCTTTTTTGAGGGCTTCATCGAGTTTATCAATCTCGGAACCCCCGGCCTGTGCCATATCCGGCCTGCCGCCCCCATTTCCTCCCACGATTGCGGCTATTTCCTTGATGATATTTCCTGCATGATATTTATCGGTCAGGTCTTTGGTGACACCTGCTGCCATAGAGACTTTACCATCGGCAACAGAGCCCACGACCACAACCCCAGATTTTAATTGGTTCTTGGCATTGTCGATAAAAGTGCGCAGCGTTTTTGCATCCAACCCTTCCAGTTTCTTGATCAGGTACGAAATCTCGCCCACTTTTTGCACATCATCGGTACCAGTAGACTCTTTACCGCTGACCAGTTTTTCCTTCAGAGCGGAGATCTCTTTTTCTAATTGCCGGTTTTTTGCCAACAGCTTTTTCAGCTTTGCAATTTCCTCGTTAGAAGGAGCTTTTAAGAGTCCGCGAATCGCCGATAAAGATTCCTGCTCGGCCCGGATGGTGTCATAAGCCGTGGCACCGGTTACGGCTTCGATGCGGCGAACGCCAGATGCGATCCCCCCTTCGGAAGTAATGCGGAACAAACCGATATCCCCGGTCGCGGTAATATGAGTGCCGCCGCACAATTCCTTGCTGAAACCGGGGATATTTACAACACGGACCGTCTCGCCATATTTTTCCCCAAACAATGCCATCGCGCCTTCTTTTATGGCGCTATCAATGTCCATTTCCTGTGTTGAAACCTGAATGTTTTCCCGGACTTTTTCATTTACACGGGATTCAATGCGGATTCTTTCTTTGTCCGTCAAGGGAGAAAAATGGGTGTAGTCAAACCGCAATCGATTGGATGCGACTAAAGAGCCAGCCTGTTTGATGTGTTCGCCTAGAACTTCCTTAAGTGCCGCGTGCAAAAGGTGGGTGGCCGTATGGTTGAGCGCAGTGTCTCCCCGTGTTTGCCGGTTCACCTCCAGAGTCAGGTTGTCCCCGGTATGAAGGTTTCCCTGGATAATTTTTGCTTTATGAACAATCAAGCCGGGCAGGGGCTTGTTTGCGTTATTGAGTTCCAGTTGAATATCATGATTAAAAGCCCGGCCGGAATCTCCAACCTGTCCTCCGGATTCTCCATAAAAGGGAGTCTTGTCGGTCAGAAACTCTATCTCGTCTCCAGAACCGGCAGAATCTACAGGTTTCTGGTCCTTTAAAATGGCTACCACCCGGCCCTCACACTTAGTGGTTCCGTAACCTTCAAAGACGGTTGCGGGAGAGGATTGCAGGTACTCTTTGTAGAAGGAGGCGACTTCTTTTTCTCCTGATCCTTTCCAGGAGGCTATGGCTTTGGCCTTCTGCTCATTCATAGCTCGGGTGTATCCCTCCATGTCGAGGGTCAACCCGGCATCCTTGGCGGTTTCTTCTACCAGGTCCGTGGGAAAACCGTAGGTATCATAGAGCTTGAATATTTCTTCTCCGGGTATGGTGGTGAGTTTTTCCTTACGCACTTTTTCCAGGATTTCTTCCAGGCGTTGGGTTCCATGATGCAAGGTACTGCCGAAACTTTCTTCTTCGTTAATGACAACTTTTTGAATGAAGTCCTTGTTGTTATTTAAATCGGGATACGCTTCTCTAAAGTCATCAATTACCTTGCTGGTGATACGGTGAAAGAAGGGGCCTTTCTGACCGAGAAGTTTTCCGTGTCGCAGGCCTCGCCGCATGATTTTACGCAAAACATAACCCCGGCCT
>JAPKCW010000241.1:0-2600 GCA_028822815.1 Nitrospinaceae bacterium
CTTCCGCTGAAAGTTCTTCGACCGATGCCAATAACTCTTCCAGACTGGGCTCGGGTTCCGATGCATTTTGGTCGCTTACTGTTTTATCGGTGAGTTCGACAGAGCCTTCATCGGAGGTTCCTAACAGGCTTTTGACCATGGCAACAATATCATCTGACTTGAACGGTTTCGAGATATGGTTATCCGCACCACACTCTTGGTAGCGCTGTTCATCAAACTCCTCAAAATCGCTGGCAAGAAGTAGAACCTTGATCGCGCTCGTTTCCGGAGATTCCTTAATTTTCGCGCTCAACTCAAAACCATCCAGACCCGGCATGTCCACATCGGCCAAAACTATATCAGGATTAAACTTTGAAATTCGGTCGAAGGCTTCCTGCCCATTTCCAATTCCTTCAACCTCCACATCCTCAATTTCAAAAGCCATGGACACAATCTTTTGGATGGTACTGCTATCGTCAGCAACCAGAAGTCTAGATGTCATGAAACTCAAACCTCAGGGATTTTGAAAAGAACGTCTAAAGACACTGCTAGCCGCAGGGGCAAGGGCTTGGTTGTGCCGAGATAACTCTTTGCCCGCCACCCCCTAGCGAGGGAGACAAGTGGCGATAGCTTATTAAGCCGCCAACACGGTTTGAGCACTTAAAAGTTATTGCTCATTTCCCCAAAGCGTAGCCTTGTTGCACGCCGGCCCCACACCTGGTGGCCTAGCGGGGGGAAACCATTCAATCTCAACCAGTTAAGTATAGCATAAAATATCGGGCCACAAAAAAATTTAGCCACAAAACCTCATTTAAACCCTAAAATCATCGATAAGATTTAGATAGAGTGTATCCCAACTCTATGTTTTAATAGGAATCGTAACATTTCAAGATGTTTTCTATTTATTCTGACATTTTCTCCAAGGCAACGGCCCTTTAAGGGCCGCGCCAAAAGCAGTTTTCAAAGATGCTCTTAAGAATCAGATAGTTGGAGGTTTCCAGGCTTTGATTCGTTTGCAGTGGATTTCCCATTCCATAAAAAAAATTGTGTTGTGGTGCTGTTGCGGGTTGGTTTTGCTCGGCGCCCTCGGAGCCATCTTTCCCTCCAACGCATTAGCTCTTTATATTCAAATTGATGGAGTCGCTGATATCAAAACAAACTTCAGCGAGGGGTGTTCATCCATCCAGGATATTGTCAACCAGGCAGAACGGCAGAAAATAGATGTAATCTTGTTTGCAGACTATGCCCGAAACTCCATGGAATTCGGGATCGAACCTTTTGAAAGAATTTTTAAAAACATCATCTCCGGACCTTCGGTGCTCAACCGGGGAGTGGGCGGATATTTATCCGAAATCAAGGAAAACGACCGTCAGTTTGAACGCACCTTATTGATCCCCGGTGTAGAAACCATCCCTTTTTATTTCTGGACCGGAAGCAACTACGATAAAAACCTCACGGCCCATAACTGGGACAAACATTTGCTGGTTTTTGGAATGGATGCCGCTCAGGATTTTGAGCAATTGCCCCTGCCCAACAGCAATTTCTCAAAAAAATATACCCACGAGCTTCTCAACAATTTCATAATCATTGGGTTCATTTTTATGGTGACGGTAGGGGCCGTCTACAAAGGTTATTACCGGAAAATCACCGTGCCCCTTATGTTGTTCTTTGCCTTGCTGACCCTGAACAACCACCCGTTTCAAAGTTCGCCTTTCGATCCTTATCATGGGGACCGGGGCATGGAGCCTTATCAAAATTTAATAGATTTCGCCACATCCAAAGGTGCGTTGGTTTTCTGGAACCATATGGAAATCGATTCCGGTATCAGCCAGAAAGGTGCCACCGTCCTGGAAACCCTGCCCTATCCAGATGACTTGTTAAAAACGCGAAACTATACCGGGTTCCAAGCCGTGGGCGACAAACCAATCCGACAAACCGACCCAGGCCAGCAGTGGGATCAGGTGCTCGTGGAATACCTGAATGGAAAACGGGAACACCCGGTTTGGGGTTTCGGCGGTAATAATTATTATTGTGAAGACCAAAAAGGGGACCGGCTAGGCTCTGTTCGTACCATTTTTCTCGTACGGGAAAGGAACAATGACACCGTGCTTGATGCCATGAAAAATGGAAGAATGTACGCCGTCCGCCAATCTGATGCAAACCGGCTTTCTCTTGATGAGTTTGTGGTCGAAGACCAAGAAGCCGGCAAGCAGGTAACGATGGGACAGGAACTGGTTGCGACAGACTTTCCCGCTATCAAACTGAAACTTCGCTCTGTGCTGGGGGGGAACAAGACCGCTCAGATTCAGATCATCCGCAACGGATCCCTTGTAAAAGTAGAAACTGTATCACTACCTTATGAATTGACTTGGCGGGATGTCGGGGTAGACAGAAAGGAACCCGTTTATTACCGAGTCAAGGCACAGGTTTCCCCTACGGACCACTTGGTTTCTAATCCTATTTTTGTAAAATTTGCGGGCGATGTAGAGATGGATGTGGCTACGACCCCCGGCCCTTCTCCATCCCCTGCTGAAAATTTTATGAAAAAACCGGTCATGCCAGCGGCTCCTTCAGTTTCTCAACCTGAAGCACCCCAAGTCGCGTCTCTTTCAGGAATGCCC
>JAPKCW010000047.1:0-12168 GCA_028822815.1 Nitrospinaceae bacterium
CGTATTCTTTCATTTGATCTTCCGGGAATGGGCGAAGTAATGATCTTAACGTTTCGGTTTTTTCGACAGGGGCCAACCAGATGCTGTAGTCTTCTGGATTGAGGATTACCGGCATTCTGTTATGGATCGGTTGCAAATAGGGATTGGCTTCTGTGGTGATGATGCAACAAGACCGGATCACTTCCTCTTCCATACGCCATTCCGCCCAAATCCCCGCAAACGCAAACACAGCATCGGATTTCAGAGAGATATAATGCGGGTATTTTTCCTTGCCCTGTTTTTTCCATTCGATGAATCCGTCTGCTGGTATCAAACAGCGTTGGGTCTTAAATGATTTTCTGAAGCTCGGTTTTTCGTGAACCGTTTCGGCCCTTGCATTGATCAATTTGTTGCCTATGGATTTGTCCTTCGCCCAATGTGGAATCAAACCCCATCGATAGCCGTGCAATTCATTTCCCTTGCCGGTTTCAATGACGGTGGGCACGATCTGGGTTGGGGCAATGTTGAAACGCTGTTGGACTTTGATGGATGAATCGACAATGTTGAATTGTTTTTCAAGTTCGTTTTTAGTTTTTTTCAGGGTGTATCGTCCGCACATATCTCAAGATGGGTGGTAGTTTTAATATGCCCTTTTTCGATAACGTTAGCTCTCCTCTTGCCGCAATACAACCCCACCCTTGACAAGAGAACGTTCGTTCTCTAGTATGCAGGGGATAATCGAACTCCAAATTATAATATGGCTGGCAAAGACTCAGAGTATCTAGTGAGGCTTCAGGACTATTACGCGAAGTATCATAGTTTTCCTTCGTATACACGGCTATGTGCTGTTTTGGGACTTGCTGCAAAATCTGCTGTTAATAAGGTGTTGTTGCGGCTTGCAGGGCAAGGATATTTGACGCGCACTCCGGATGAGGTGTGGGTCCCGGATGAACGCTTCTTCGAAAGAAATCTCTCTGATACACCGGTTATAGCAGGGCTTCCCACCTCTGTGTCCGATGTCACTGCTGATCCTTTCATGATTGACCAGTTTCTTGTGAATAAACCGTCCAGGACCGTTCTGGTTCCTATTCAGGGAGACTCTATGGTAAAGGCCGGCATCAACGAGGGAGATGTGGTTGTGGTTGAGGTTCGCTCTACAGCAAACACCGGAGACATTATCGTTGCCATCATCGATGGTGAATTTACGGTCAAAACCCTGGGCAACAAGCGAGGGAAACCTGTTCTATTGCCGGCCAATGATGCGTATTCCATCATTCGACCAAATGGAAGTCTTGAAATATTCGGGGTGGTTGTCGGTCTGATTCGGAAGTATGGAAGATGAAAACATCTGATTTGAAAAATGATCGCAAAGAGAGCGTTCTTTCCCTGATCGGTCTTAAACCGGAGCCATCTTCTGGCGAATGGCCTGTATTCACTTCTGCCATAACGGCCGGCTTCCCGTCTCCGGCAGACGATTATATAGAGAACCGTATCGATCTCAACGAGCATCTTGTTCAACACAAGGAGGCAACATTCTTTTTAAGAGTCCAGGGTGATTCGATGACCGGGCTTGGCATCCTGAACAATGACCTACTGGTTGTAGACCGCTCTTTACCGATAGAGGATGGCAATATCGTGATTGCGGCTATTGATGGTGAGTTTACCGTTAAACAACTGGTGCATAGTCAGAAGGGTTATATGTTAAAAGCCGCCAACCCCGCGTATCAGGATATTATTGTCGGCCCTGAAGATGATTTGGAAGTTTGGGGGGTTGTCCGTTGGGCAATTCACAAGTTATGGCCTTAGTGAACCGAAGTATCGCGCTGGTCGATTGCAACAATTTTTATGCATCTTGTGAGCGAGTTTTCAATCCTGCGCTAAAGGGAAAACCGATTATCATTCTTTCCAATAACGATGGATGTGTTATCGCAAGATCACAGGAAGTAAAGGATTTGGGAATCAAGATGGGTGTGCCGTGGTTTAAAGTTCAAAGCTTGGCCAAATACCACAGGATCAGTACATTTTCCAGTAACTACACGCTCTACGCGGATATGTCGAATCGGGTGATGAAAATCATTTCCGAGTTCTGTCCCGATCAGGAGGTCTACTCAATCGATGAGTGCTTTCTTGATCTAACCGGATTCAAGCATTTGGCTCTCACCGACTATGGTCAGCGTATTCGATCAACGATCAACAAATTTGTGGGCCTGCCCGTATGCATTGGAATCGGAGCCTCAAAGACCCTTGCGAAACTCGCCAACCATCTAGCAAAGAAACGATCTTTTTTTGATGGCGTATGCGATCTCAATACTGTAAAGCAGGATGCTTTGGATGGCCTGTTTTCTGAGATCTCTGTGGGAGAGGTGTGGGGTGTTGGGAGGCGTACTGAAAAACGGCTGGTCGAACTCGGTATCCATACAGTCCTGGATCTCAAACGGGCATCGCCCCGAGCACTTCGGAAAGAGTTTTCCGTTGTGATGGAACGAACAGTTAGAGAACTGAACGGAGAGTCTTGCATCCCGCTGGAGGAAATCGCTCCCCCTAAGAAGCAATTGATCTGCTCAAGAGGGTTTGGTGCCCCCGTATTTTCACTGAGCGCACTTAGCGAAGCAGTCACTTCGTATATCACACGTGCCGCCGAAAAGTTGCGATGCCAAAGATCGGTTGCGGCTCAGGTTTACGTCTTTATCCATACTAATCCATTCAAAAAGAAAGAGCCGCAATATAGCCCGGGTCGTCTTGTGCCTTTGCCAGAACCCACCGATGATACACGAATGCTAATCAATACGGCACTCGCCGGGTTGAGGAGTATTTATAGACCCGGTTTTGCTTACAAGAAGGCAGGTGTCTTGCTTGATGATTTGTCGCCATCCGGCCAACAGCAGAAGGGCTTGTTTGATAATATGGGGACCCTGCAACACTCCAAATCTCTTATGCAAGCTATTGATCGAATCAATAACGCGATGGGTTCTGGCACGATCAAATTTCTTGGAGAGGGGCTGGAAAAGCAATGGAAAGCTAAAGCGGAAAAAAAGACCCGCTGTTATACAACCCGTATTGATGAAATACCCGTAGCCTATGCCGTTTGATGCAGAGCTTTGAAAATTAGTAAACAATAAAGTTAAGGAATTTTTCCCGGTTGTATAGGTTTTTCAGGTTTTCATCAGGCCGATGGCTGAGGGGTACTGGTTTGGACTTTTTTGAAAGCGGATACGGCCGATCGAGGTTGGCTGTTTCGTGGGCGGCGGAAATCTGGATACGGATTCGTGCGGTGTCCATGGGGACTACCGGATAACTGAAGGCGATCACGTAGATGCCTTCCTCCAACAATTGATCTGCGATATTTTTTGCCGCTGACGCGTCACCGACCATAATGGGAATGATGGGGTGGTCGCCGGGCCTGATTTCGAATTCCCCTGCGGAAATTTTTGATCCCCCCGGTTTTTCTTTCTCTTTTATGACTTCCAAAAATTTCAAGTAGGAACTTTTTGAGATTTGGTGGGGTGTGCCCCGCATAGGGAACGTTAGCGGTTTTAAATTCAAGAGGGCAAACGTATTAGGGTGTTTTTGTCGATGTGGTGAAACAATTCGCTCTGACCTTTGATCTGGAGTTGAGTATCCTCTTCGTAACTGAAACTGTTTGCATCGTGGATGGCGACCTTCAGTTCATAACGAACCGTTTTGAATTCCCGGTCCAGGAATCGGTTGGAACAAATGCCGTAGGTTTCGGAGCCCACCTCTGCAGCCAAGTGGAACTCCCTGGCTTCTGGTTCCACGGTGCCACCCGCGATCACCGTTACCCCGCGGGACACCATGAAGCACCGCATTACCTGTTTCTCTGCCGGGTCCCAAAGCCAGTATCCAAGTTCTTCATGAAAGGGGCTCTCCTCTTTCAACCGCCATGCCGTGGTCGAATACCTCAACCCGTAAAGAACCTGCGCGTGGTTATTCACCGGCCCGAATGGATCCAGCACCAGCCGCTCACGATATTTATTGATCTCTCTTTCTCTTGGATCATCGTCCGGGGCCGTATCATCGCCCTTATCGCCCTCCCAGGTTCCGGCTAACGGAGCCAGAGGCCCAAGGTTTTTTTGTCAGTTCCTCATTCATGATTTAGCCTCCCAGGAAGGTTGTTCGTTTTCAGTCCTGCAAGTCTAACTTGCAATCCTATTTACTTGTTAGAAATACTTTCCCGGGCCCGTTGAATCAGCGAGTCCACAATCAATTCATGATGTTTGAGGCAGGAGGTTTTTAGAAATTCTGTATTTGGGTATTTCCCTTGAAAAGTATCGGCGAGGGCGTGCACCCGTTTGACCCAGACTCCCGCAAACAAAAAAAATGGCAATAGAATGACGCGGTGAAATTTTTGCGGCATGAGTTTTTCCAGCGTGTCTTCCAGGGACTGTTGAGATGTCCCAGCAAAATGGGTAACGGTTTTACCGAAACCCATTTTCTTGCCAAATAAATGAAAGTTTTTTTCGACCTGGGAGTTGAAATCTGTGTCATGGCTTCCATGGACAACGGTCATGAGCAATGTCTCAGGCGGGGAAATGAATTTTTTGGAAAAATTTTCTGCCTCCTCGATGCGTTCCCGGCAGACTTCCATAACTTGAGGTTGGGTTCCCAGAGGCTCGGCAAAATAAATATTGATTTCCGGATGATCCCGGAATACTTTGCCGATAGCATTCGGGATATCCCTTTGACTGTGTTCACCGGGCAATAAAATGCCGGGCAATATAATAATGTGCTTAATGCCCTCCAGATGGCAGGCGGACAAGGCTTCGGCGACAGTGGGTTTGGCAAATTCCAAAAAACCGCATTCCGTAGTTCGGCAAAATTTTCTTTCACGCAATTTTTTCCACAGGGTGAGGAATTCCTGAATGCCTTCCGGGTCCCGGCTTCCATGACCGATAAGGCAGAGAGCGTATGAGTGTCTGTCATCAGCAAAATTGTTCATTTGTGATCGTTTATTCTGTAGAATAATATTGTCTTAATAATAACCGGATTAGCTGGTGGTTGAATAAAAATTGAAAGGAATGTTATGACCCCGTCCTGGCCTTTGCCCGAAAATGACCCTTGGTCCACCCCGTTTGCAGAACTGTTGATGCACCATCTGGAACTGCAACCGGGCGATACGGTGTTGGACATTGCCGCAGGAGGGGGAATTCCCGCGTTTCATCTGGCAGAACAGGTGGGACCCGGAGGTAAGGTTCTGGCTGTGGACATTCATCAGGCGCAAGTGCTTCGATCCAGGTCGATTCAAGGCCCGCACATGCCCTGGTTGCAGTTTGAAGTCGGAGATATGCGCTTTTTACCTGAAACGCTTCCCCCTGTTGATCGCATTACTGGAAACCTTTCTTTCATGTTTTTTCGCCCGAATCGTTTTGAAGCTCTCAAGAACCTGGTTCGATTCCTAAAACCAGGCGGACAAATAGTGCTGACGTTCCCATCGTTGGGCACGTTCGACTCTTTATGGGTTTGCGTGGATGAGGAAATGAAATCCAGGAACCTGGCTAAAGAACGAAAGGCTTTGGCCGAATACATAGAAGAACGCCCTTCTGCCAACCAGGCAAAAAAGTGGCTGGAGCAACTGGGTTTGGAACGGGTCGAGGTGACCGAATGGCCGTTAGAAATTTTTACCGGACCGGGTCAGGATTTTCTGGAACATCCGCTTTTGCGGGGAGGGTTTCTGGATGATATTTACGAATGTTTTGAAGATCAGAATCTAGCCCATGAGTTTATGGAAGACCTGTCCCGGGATATCGGTCGTTTCACGCCCCTGTTGGCGCAGAGATGTGCTATGTCTGGATTTCTTCCAGATCAAAAATAGCCTGATTTTCGCGCATTAGTGGTAGGATCGCTTATGGATGCTGAAGCTCGGGCCGAACTGAAAAAGAAAATCGTTGAAGAGATCGAGGTGCAAAAGCACTTGATTGAAAGTTTTACTTTAACTTCCAAACCGGTTGCACCAGACAACGCCATAGGCCGCCTTACCCGCATGGAGGCTATCAGCAGTCAGGGCATTAGCGAGGCTTCTCTAAATTCGGCCCAGGTCAAACTGGTCAAGCTTGAAAAAGCCCTGAGCAAAGTTGACTTGCCGGATTTTGGCATCTGTGTCCGTTGTTCCAATCCGATTCCAGAAGGCCGTATCATGCTTATGCCGGAAAATGTGCTGTGCGTTTCCTGTGCGGAAAAAAATTAAGGGAATTTCTGAAAATTGCCTCCGGCCATGAGCGGCCCTTATTGTTGACGGGACCGCGAATTGCCTTGCCATAAAGTGTCGAATTACCAAGGACACCGAACTCCAATCCATCATTGCAGACAGGACACTCGTGTTGACTGAACAGGCTCATGAAAAATTTCCGCAGGAGCAGGTGGATTTTCTGGTAGGTAGGGCGAGAGAACTGGTGAAAGATCTGTTCCGGCGCGACCCTCTCATTTACTGGTTGGATTTTTTATTCAGTGCCCTTCTGGGATGGGGAACTTTTGCACTGGCCCTGACGGCGGCGGCTTTTTCTTTCCGGCAAATCTTATTTGTCGGCATCTCCTGCCTGGCGTTGTATCGGGCAGTTTTATTCATCCATGAGATTGCTCATTTCAAAAAGGGAACCTTCAAGGTATTCCGTTGGGTTTGGAATATGCTTTGTGGTTTCCCTTTTATGATTCCTGTTTTTCTTTATCAGTCCGTTCATTTCGATCACCATAAACAGAATTTTTATGGAACCCGAAAAGATGGAGAATATTTCCCTTTCGCTTTAAAGGGAAAGGAATGGATTGTCATTCATATTCTGTTTTCGTTTCTGGCGCCCATTTTATTTTTGGCGCGTTTTTTGGTTTTAGCACCTCTATCCCTGATCAATAAAAGGCTGAGAACATTTTTGATGGCCAGGATGTCGGCGTTGATCATCGATTTGGATTACCGGCGGCCGGAGTCTTCCTGGAAGAATGTGGAAGATTGGAAAATTCAGGAGTTTCTGGCGTGCCTGGTTGCCTGGGTTTTTATAGGGGCAACCGTAGCAAAAATTATTCCAGCTATAGCTCTGTTCCTGTGGTACTGTGTTAGTGCTTTGATTTTTATGGTTAACTCCATTAGAACCTTGGCGGCTCACCGCTATCAAAACCCCGAAGAAAATGTGATGAGCCACCCGAACCAAATGCTGGATTCGGTTAATATCCCCGGAAATGGATGGCTGACTCCTTTATGGGCACCGGTGGGGCTTCGCTATCATGCAACGCATCACTTGTTTCCCGATTTGCCTTATTACGCGTTAAGAGAAGCGCATCGGCGGTTGATCCAGGATCAGGGCGAGAATTCCTTGTATGGTCAAACTGTTTGTTCGGGATTGCTTCCTGCGCTAAACCAGTTGTGGAAGCATGCCGAGACGTAGAGTAGGGCTTTCTTTTTTAAAAATTTTTGGTGAGAAACTTATGACAAAACCTTTTATCTTGGGCGATGAGTTCGAAAATGAGGACTCCTCTCATTTGAAGAAGAACAAAATTGTTTCCTTATTAAAGGAGAAATTTGACTTTGAGAACTCCCACCTGCGTCCGCCTAGCAGTAAGGAAAAAGGGATTCTAGCAAAATGCTTTGGCTATTTTGCTCCGGAGCAGGCCAAGGAACTGGGGATTTATCCGTATTTCAGGGAAGTCCAGGAGATTGATGGATGCCATGTTGTCATTGACGGGAAGAAAGCCATTTCTGTGGCCACCAATAATTATCTTGGGCTGGCCCAGGAGCCCCGCGTGATCTCAGCGGGTCGGGATGCGTTGGAAAAGTTTGGCATTGGTTGCACCGGCAGTCGTTTTCTCAATGGTACTTTCAATTTGCATAAAACCCTGGAAAGGGAGCTTTCCTCTTTCTTGAACCGGGAAGATACCATTGTCATGTCCACGGGGTTCCAGGCAAACCAGGGCACCATAGCCTGTCTCCTGGGGAGGAGGGATGTAGCTTTTTCGGATCGGGAAAACCATGCCAGTATCTATGAAGGGTGTAGCGTGGCACAGGGAAAGACTGTCCGCTATCATCACAATGATATGGACCATCTGGAATATTATTTGAAAAAATATTCGGATGTTGAAGGTAAGATTATTATCACCGACAGCGTATTCAGTATGAGCGGTGATATTGCCAACCTTCCCGCCATTGTGAAACTGGCGAAGGACTATGGAGCCAACGTCATGGTTGATGAAGCCCATGGCCTGGGTGTCATGGGTGAAAACGGCAAGGGTATCGCCAGCTACTACAATGTGGAAGACGAAATAGATATTTATATGGGAACGTTTTCCAAAAGCCTGGGGTCCATCGGCGGATTTATTTCTGCAAAGTCCAAGATCATCGAGTTCATCCGCCATAAAGCCTCGGCATTTATTTTTACCGCGGCCCTGCCGCCCGCATCAGTTGCCGGGGTCATTGCTGGGCTGGATATCATGATTAATGAACCGGAACGCATCAACCGCCTGCGGGAAAATACTGCTTATATCAAAAGGGGATTTTTTGATATGGGTTTTCAAGTAAATAACAACTCCATTCCCATTGTCCCTATAAAAATAGGAGAAGAAGCTCTAACGCTTTATTTGAACAGACTCCTGTTTGATGATGGAATTTTTGCGGGGGTCGCGGTATCGCCGGTTGTGCCGCATCTTAATGCCATGATTCGGACCAGCTATACCTGTGTCCATGACGAAGAAGATCTTGATAAGGTTCTCGGCTCATTCAAGAAACTGGGGACAAAACTGGGTATTATCCCCAAGGGATAATGGGCCTCATTAAGGTTGAAACCTCTCAGGACCTGGAACGGTTCGTCCGCCTTCCCTGGAGAATTTATAAAGACCAGCCATGTTGGGTTCCCCCCCTTATCCGGGAACGTAGACAGTTCCTGAATCCTGACAGCAATCCCTTTTTTGAGCATGCCGAAGTAGATCTCTTTCTGGCGGTGGATGCGGGCCAGTCACCTGTAGGGAGGATCGCTCTGATTCATGACCGGAGCTATCAGGATCTTCACCCGGAACCTGTCGGCATGTTCGGTATGTTTGAATCGGTGGATGATCCGATTATCTCCCATCTTTTATTAGACAAGGCTTATCAGTGGTGTCAGGAGAGAGGGTTTGCCCGTCTTATGGGGCCGATGAACCTGTCGACCAATCACGAGTGCGGTTTGCTGATAGAAGGGTTTGATTCTCCCACGATGTTTGGCATTCCCTATAATCCGGAATACTATAAAAAACATTTTGAGGCATGGGGCCTGCAAAAAGCCCAAGACCTTGTAGCCTTTAAAATGGACCCGATTCAGATCCCGGATTACCTGAAGCATGCCGCAGTAAAACTGAAACAAAGGAATCGCTTCACCGTCAGGTGCCTCAATCTCGATCGCTTTGAAAAGGAAATTTCCATTCTTTGGGATATTTATAACTCAGCATGGAGCCGGAACTGGGGGTTTGTGCCCATGACTCGAAAAGAATTTGAGTTTTCTGCACGGGAAATGAAATCCATTGTGCAACCAGAATTTTGTTTAATAGCCGAAGTCAAAGGTGAGCCGGCAGGTTTTTCTCTGGCCCTGCCCGATGTCAACCAGGTGTTCAAACAATTGGATGGGAGACTCTTCCCTTTTGGATGGGCGCGGTTTTTATGGCAGAAAAATAAAATTGACGCTTACCGGGTGCCGATGCTGGGGGTGAAGAAAAAATTCCGCAGACTGGGCATTGATGCCTGGTTTTATCACGAAACTCTCCGGTTGTTTGTGGAAAAAAAAATAAAATGGTTTGAGATGTCCTGGTTGCTGGCGGACAACAAAAGCATTGTTGACCCGATGCACCGGATGGGAGGACAAATTTATAAAAGGCACCGCATCTATGAACGGTCTATCGCATCTTAAAGGCACTACGGTACTGGTTACCGGCGCCAATGGTTTCATCGGCAGTCATCTGGTGGACCAGCTTTTAGCCTCCGGTTGCACGGTTCACGGATTGGTGAGGCAATCCTCTGATCTCAAATGGCTGGATGCTTCCCGGATTCATCTTCACAGGGTGGATCTGACGCGACCGGATTTCAAAATCCCCGCTTTGGAGGATATGGACTACATCTTCCATTGCGCAGGATTGACCAAGGCGAAATCCCGTTCTGTCTATTTCGCGGTCAACGCTACTGCTTGTTCGAATTTGTACGAGCAATGCCGGAAACGGGCAGGCCAAGTCAAAGGCATTGTCCACCTGAGCAGTCTGGCGGCGACGGGTCCCAGCCCTCAGGGTAGCTTGGTTGATGAAACCACTCCTTGTAGACCGGTGACCTTTTATGGGCAGTCTAAACTTGCGGGTGAGGAAATTGCCTTGCGGTTTTCGGATTCGCTCCCTGTTACCGTTTTGCGCCCCCCTGTGGTGTATGGTCCACGGGAAGAAAACTTTTTCACTTTTATTAAATTGGTCCATAAAGGGTGGGGACTGCAAATTGGCAAGGCGGGCAAAGAGCTTTCCCTGATTTATGTTGCGGATATGGTTCAGGCCATGCTCACCGCTTGCCACCCTTCACAGCAGAGAGGCTGCAGCTATTTTGTTACCGATGGCCGGGTTCATGTATGGGAGCAGGTTGCGAAAGAGTGCGCGCGTATTATGAATGTCCGGTTGAAAACCCTGAAAATTCCCGAAGGGATACTAAACCCCGTAGCCTTGCTCTTTGAGGCATGGGCCAGTTTCAGCTCCAAACCCGCGCTTTTTGACCGGCAGAGGATGATTGATATCCAGCAAAGCTCGTGGTCGGCTTCATCGGAAAAGTTTTTTGCGGCGGTGGAATTTGAACCCCAATATGACCTGAGCCGGGGACTGGCCCAGACGATTCAATGGTATCAACAACAGAAATGGTTTTAGGACATGGGTTTTCCTGACACACCGGGGCACGCACTCGAAGATATGGTGGAGCCGGTCAATCGCTATATTCAGGATCCGATTGCGCAACAAATTGTACGCTTTTTGGAAAACACCCCGATAACTCCCAACCAGGTGACTTATTTTTCTGTCCTGATTGGTTTTGCTTCCGGTTATGCGTTCAGTTTTGCCAGCCCGGCATCCTTGGTTCTGGGAGGGGTCCTACTGGAAGCCACTTTGGTGCTGGATTGTGTAGACGGCCAGCTGGCCCGGGCCAAGGGCATGGCCAGCGAATGGGGGAGACTGATAGATGGCATCGCCGGTTATTTTGCCTACCTTGCGGTGATTTGGGGGCTCATTATAGGGTTTCCTCAATACGGCCAGGTCCTGAAAATCATAACAGGACTGATTATCCTGAAGGCCATTTCTTATGACTATTGCAAGCAGAGCCTATCCACCTTGATTTTGAAAGGCTATGATGGTATGGAACGGGAAATTCAAGACACCTGCCAAAAACTTAAGGCCCAAAAATCATCGGTGCTGGTGCTTTATTTTTATTATTTGCAGGTCCAGCAATTATTTTTTCGCGGCAAATGGAATTTTTTGCACCAGATAAAAACGGGAGACCATCAACCGGATTTGACCTTTGAGCAACGTAAAGCCTGTTATGAGAAAATAAAAACCCTTCTGGTGTTTTGGCGCTGGAATGGGCTCGACCTGCCACTTTTCCTGCTCGCCCTGTTTGCCATTCTTGGCATTCTTTCAGCCAGTTTAATCCCCTTCGCCTGCATTATGGCCGCCCAGCATATTTTGACTTTACTGGCGCATCATTATTTTGTCCGAAGAATCTGAACTTCCAGCCATGTATAAAAATTTAGCGGATAAGAGTTTCGGGCTGGGCATTTGTCCTTATTACGATTTGTCCTGGTTGAGCCGGGGTTTTCTGCTTGATCTTGACCGAATTCGGGTTAGTATTATGGTGGATCTTTAACGGGGGGGAACCTGCAAGGGCGTGTGGTTTATGGTTCCGCTCTTCTCCGACAATTGGAAATGGATATCCTGCAGGTGCCAGAATGAAATTTTTTATCAAGCCTACCGATTCATCAACGTTAAATTCCAGTTCTAATAGTATTCGCCTCTCTTTCTGGTCATTGGGAATGGCAAGTTTGGCTCTTTTCTTTCTGTACTCCTGCATCCAGAATGTGCCTGGTTCGACCGATATCGCCCAGTCGGAAAAAGCTCCCGCGATGTCGGACAAGAAGGCCGACATGATGGGAAAAGAGAAGTCGGGTGTGATGGAAAAGGAAATGAAGGAGGCTGATGCTTCTGGCAAGC
>JAPKCW010000242.1:0-2594 GCA_028822815.1 Nitrospinaceae bacterium
TACTACATGGATAAGCGACTCGACCACTTTTTCCCGGTTTCCGATCAGGGTGTAAATACTGTTCTTGGAAAACGCCGCCTCGGCAGAAATTTTGCGTTCCGTTGAATACTGCCGGGTTACTTTCTGGAAAAACTCCAGAGCTTTGTCCGGTTCATCCAAAACAAGAGACAGTTTTCCCAGTTCCAGCAAAGCTCTTGCCTCCACCGCAGGCACTCCCATGTAATCAGCAACAATTAGCTTTTGTAGGCCCGCCTTTTTCTCTAACCAGCCAACTTTTTCTGTATCTTGCAAAAGTAAAAGCTCTATTTTGGAGAGACCCTGAACCTCTTTGTCGCCCTCTTCTAGAATCCGCTTGAAAATGGAACGTGCGTCATGCCCAAGACCCAGAACCTGCACTCCCAAACGATACTGAATTCGCGACATTCTTTCCTTATCAGGAACCTTAAGATTATTCAAAATCAGCACACAGGAATAGGAAGGCTCCTCGGCAACACAAATATCATCCGCCCTGGTTTTTTCCCAATCGTTCAAGTCGGGCATGACTCCGGCTAGAGGCAGTTTCCACACATCCGCATTGCCATTATGGTGAGAAGTAAACAAAAAATATTTCTCATCCAAGGGACGAGGTAGGAAGTCATAACTGGAGCTGTCGGTCAGTTGGCGAACCCGGCCCGGTTGCCCGGCATTAAATTCGATACTCCAGATATCGGGATTGTCGTCAATGCCCAACTGCCCGTCATGGTTGGTATCATATTGGTAACGGGTGAAAAGAATGGACTGGCCATCTACCGACCAGCGGGGGAAGACATCTATGAACGGCCCTTCTGTGAGAACCTGGGTGGTTTCCAGGTTATAAACTTTTAAATCGCCCTCGCCTGCCACAAAAGCAAGATATTTCCCATCGGGGGACAGTGACAGGTTCACGCCTCCCGGCTTTAAAAGTTCTGTGCGCTTTCCCCCTTCCAGTTCAATTTTTTCAATAACCGGTTGAGCAGTACTCGATGAGCGAGATGAAAAATATAAAGCTGTTTGGTCCGGCGACCAGACAGGGTCTCTTTCCTCTCCCGGTTTCTGGATAACCGGTTTGGGTCCGCCCTCTGCCATCAGATCGAGAATATAAATATCGCCCCTCGGGTCGCTCCGGTGGGAAACGAAGGCTACCCTTTTTCCATCCGGGCTGATCTCGGGACTGCCGTCCTCTGCACTATGAAAGGTCAGCCGTTGGTCAGGAGGCTGGATACCCGGCCCCAGATTTTTTAACCAGAGGTCCAGGTTTCCCGACTTGTCCGAGACATAAACCATAATCTTCCCGTCCGCTGACACGGTGGGGGCAAAGTCTTCTCCCGGATTGGAAGTAATCTGAATGGGAGCGTTGAGAGCAGGAGAAGCCTGGGCAGGGATATTAAAAAAAGAAATTGCCGGGAACACGATTGCCAGAATCGCCCAGCCGCGAAATTTACCAAGTCGAATCATCAGTCACCCTAGTCATTCCAATTTTACTTGGTATTATAACGCAAAATCGGCAACGGAAATTTAAACGCGATAGAGAAGTTAATGTAGGAACTCAGGCTTCCGCTACATCCATCCATTTGAAATTTTGCACAGGCAAAATAGGATAAACAGTAAAAAGAGGAGTGTTGAAGGGGACAAAAGCTGTTTCGGTTCCAGGGCTCAGAGTCAGGTGGATGTTGACGAAATTGAAACTCATCCCTTCCTGCCAGGGTTGGGAAGTATTTTCAACATAGGCTGGAACCTTATCTGCGGCGTGACTGCGGACCATCAGGCCGGAACCTCCTTGAAGCCCATACTCATAAAGGTCGGGCGCCCCCTGAATGAGGAGCGATACCTGGCTGGAATCAAACCATATTTTAAAATTTGAAACCATCTGCACATAGGGCCCCAGAGTTCCAGTGCGCTCCAGGACTGCACGAGGGTAGGCATATTCCACCGGAACTTCCGGCGTACCGAGATAGGCAGAGGCACGAAACTCTTTTTCCTTGATCCGCGAAACAGACAGGAATAACAGGTTTGGATCATCCAGGGATATATCCAGAATCTCCCCACCTTCATAACTACAGATTTTTCCCATTTCAAATCCAAGGGGAAATGAGTAACCCATTTTTGAATAATAAGCCCGTAGCCCTCCATCCAGCGGATCATCGGGTTTTTTACTGATCTTGATATCGAAGGGCATCATCAGATGGAAGGCGTTGCTACGCGCATTCATAAACGGACCGCATGCCCCCGGATGTTCGCGGTGTACCTTGGGGTTGTCCGGCTCGAATTTTCTCGGTCCACCGCCAAAATGTTGCGCGGTTTTCTCTTCCTTGCCCAAGCCGAACTTGTTCTGATAATAGGCAGAAGCCCGTTTTTGGGCAATGTCGAGAAAATATTCTGGCGCATCACTCTGCACTACCAGCCGTTGTTTTTCCGCGGCACCGGCCAACCAGGATTTTCCGGACCACCTCTGACTCTTTAAAGCCTATTAGAATCCTAAGTAGGAACCAACTGTTAGGGAATGATCTAAAAATGAAGCCAAAATGACACCAATATCCATCAAATTCAGAGGCCGAAAAAACTCCCGACCAAAATTG
>JAPKCW010000048.1:0-12162 GCA_028822815.1 Nitrospinaceae bacterium
CCTTCCCATCCAGCGAGGGAGCCGGGTGAGGCTGGCAACTTTTTGGGCAGGCAATCATCAGGTGCATCCCCATTAACGAGGCGCCCATCATCCAGGAGTAAGCGACATTGTTTCCGTCCCCCACATAAGCCACTTTTACGCCTTCTATGCCGCCGAGTTTTTCCTTGATGGTAAAAATATCGGAGAGAATCTGCACCGGATGATTGAGATCCGTGAGTCCGTTGATCACGGGTATCGTGGCATGTTCGGCAAGAGCGACGACTTCCTTGTGGTCATAGGTCCTTATCAAAATCCCACTCAGGTAGCGGGAGAGTACCTGGGCCGAGTCCTTGAAGGTTTCGCCCCGGTTCAGTTGCAACTGATCGCCGGACAAAAACAGCGCATGGCCGCCGAGCTCAAACATGCCCACTTCAAACGATATGCGTGTTCTCGTTGAATGTTTGTTGAATATCATTCCCAGGGTCTTACCCTTTAGAGGTAGGTACTGGATTCCCTTTCGGCGTTTTTCCTTGAGGTCTGCAGACTTTTCGAATAGGTCAAGGATTTCTTCCCGGCTAAAGTCGCTGATAGTTAAAAGATCTCGTTTCATTTTCAGGTCTTGTTAAACGTTTGCTATTTATCGTTCAGTTTAGTGAGGCTATCGGACAGCACAGAGATCAAGCTGTCAATGTCTTGTCGTGAAATAGTGAGCGGTGGGATAAACCGTAATACGTTCTGCTGGATGCAGTTGATCAAAAACCCCTGCTTCATGCAGTCGATAACTATTTCGTGCCCCGGCTGGTCCAGTTCCAAGGCGAGGAACATTCCTGCGCCGCGAGCTTCTTTGACGATAGGATTTTTCCGGGCAATTTCTTGCAATCGTTTCAAAAAATAGATTCCGGTAGCGGTGACTTTGTTTAAGAAGTTTTTTCCGGTAATCACTTTCAGGCTAGCCAGGGCAGCAGAACAGGCCAGGGGATTGCCGCCAAAGGTCGCAGCATGGGTTCCTGGGACAAAAGATTTCATGACCCGGTTGGTGCTTGCCATGGCTCCTATTGCAACGCCTCCTCCCAGGGCTTTCGCCATGGTCATGATATCCGGCTTTGTTTTATAGAGTTCATAGGCAAAAAGTTTTCCTGTTCGGCCAAAGCCCGATTGCACTTCATCAAAAATCAGGAGGATGCCATTTTTCTGGCAGAGTTTTTTCAATCCCCTGATGTAGGAGGGGTCGGCGATATTCACGCCTCCTTCTCCCTGTATGGGTTCCACCAGAAGCGCACAGGTTTTTTTAGTTATTGCCTTCCGGGCTGATTGTAAATCATTGAAGGGAATATATTTGAAGCCTGGAAGAAGTGGCTTGAATCCGGTGTGAAACTTTTTTTGTGCTGTTGCCGAGAGCGAACCCAGGGTGCGGCCGTGAAACGAGTTGTGCATGGTGATGATCTCGGTTTGCCCGGACTTCCCCTGGTCGAAAAAATACTTGCGGGCGAGTTTGATTGCCGATTCAATAGCTTCTGTTCCGCTATTGCAGAAAAATATCTTGTCGGCAAAACTCAAGGACGTTAGTTTTTCCGCTAATTGGGATTGTGGTTCGATATGGTATAAATTGGAAACGTGGATCAGTTTTTCGGCCTGTTTTTTTATGGCTGTTACAACCGATGGATGGCAATGCCCAAGGTTGTTAACGGCAAGGCCGCTGACAAAGTCAATATACTGTTTTCCCGACTTGTCCCAGACCTTGGAACCTTTCCCTTTGACGAGGACAATCGGGAAACGGCCATAAGTCCCGGCAACATGTTTTTCCGTAAGCTGGATGATGTTCTTGTTCATCGGTTTTTTGCGAGAATTTTTTGTGAGAATAAATGAAGAGGAAACTTTAGCATAAAAATTTCTTGAAAAACATAGAAACATTCTTGACAGCGAGGGGTCATGCAGGTTTCACCATCGAAGGGCAATATTACAGGCAAGGTTTTGCGTGGGTTCAGGAAAATACTGGATTTTGTGTTCCCACAAAACTGTATTTCCTGTGACGGCAAAATCACGGCGGGAGATCATTTTCTCTGTACTCCCTGCAGAGGGGATATCGGATTTATTCGACAACCATATTGTTTTCAGTGTGGGGTGCCTGCGGATTTATCTTATGCCTATCCGCACGAAGAATTTGTATGCGGGGATTGCAGGCAAAACCCTTTTCACTTTGATCGGGCCAGGTCCCTGGGGTTTTATGACACGGTTTTACGGACAACGATCCACCATTTCAAATACCGCAAGCAGATGGGAGTGCTTGCGGAAATGGACCTCCTGCTGGAAAAATATTTTGCGGAGAACCCCGGCTTTTGCCAGGGTTTTACAGTTTCTCCCATACCGTTACATTTTAACAAGATGAAAGAGAGGGGATTTGACCAGGCTTTCCTCATCGCTCGGCAAGTCGCGAGGGTTTTAAAACTCCCCCTTGAAGGGGGATTGTTGCGGCGGGTCAATGCGACCAGCCCGCAGGCGACCATGACTCGTATGGAAAGAGCCCTTAACATTAAAGGAGCGTTTGAGGTCAATCGTCCCGAGTTGGTTGCAGGAAAAAAATATTTTATTGGTGGACGATGTGTTTACGACCGGGGCAACAGTTAACGAGGCGGCAAAGATTTTAAAGAAAGAGGGTGCCGGGAAAGTTCATGTGTTCACTCTGGGAAGGGTGGTTGTAGGAAAAGGATCGGGTCTTTAGGGGAATAAAAAAAAAGGCGGGACAAAATGTTTTGTCCCGCCCTTGAAAAGTCAGTGTGGTGTTACAAAATACCAGCAAACAATGCTGGCTATATAACCCAGTGCGATGACGGGAGCCCATTTTAAATGGGACATGAACGTATAATATTTCCGGTCAACGCCCATTACCGCAACCCCTGCCGCAGAACCGACGGAAAGCAGACTGCCCCCAACCCCGCAGGTCAGGGTGATTAAAAGCCATTGATCCAGACCCATTTCCGGGCTCATTTTTAGAACCGCGTACATAACAGGAATGTTGTCAACAATGGCGGAAAGGACACCAATAATTATATTGGCGGTTGTTGGGCCGAGGGTTCCATACATGCTTTCACTGGCCAATGCCAGGTAGCCAATGTATTGCAACGCGCCTACGGCGGTGAGAACGCCGAAAAAGAAAAGCAGGGTATCAAACTCCACTCCTTCCACTTTGCTGAAAATGTTAAAACGCGGGCGGTCTCTTCGTTCATCAGGAATTCCCATTTTTACAAGGTGTTTATGTTCTCCCCAGCGTTTTAAATACCATCCCATCATCATCAATAGTCCGAGCCCGAACATCATCCCCAGGAAAGGAGGAAGGTGGAGGAATTGGTGGAAAGAGACTGCGGTGGCAATCGTAAAAATACCAAGCCCAATGATGACCTTGGCTCCCGGTTTAAGTTCTACCTCTTCTTTGTCCGGCTCAGGATGCTCATCCGGAACGGCGAAATACATGATGCTCGCCGGAACGAGCCAGTTGACGATGGAAGGCAGTATCAGATGGGAGAATTCCATGGTAGCAACTTTTCCCGAAGTCCAGACCATCAGGGTGGTGATATCTCCGAAGGGACTCCATGCTCCTCCAGCGTTGGCCGCGACCACAATATTGACGAATGCGGGAACAATGAAACGTCCATTGCCATTACTGACCGCAAGCGCTACGGTGGACATCAACAGGGCGCTGGTAAGGTTGTCTGCAAGCGGCGAAAGCAGGAACGTGATTCCCCCTGTCGCCCAGAATAATTTTTTAAATCCCAGGCCCTTTTTGAGCAACCAGGCCCTCAACGCTTTAAAGACATTCCTTTCATCAAGAGTATTGATGTAGGTCATTGCCACCAGGAGAAAGAAAAACAGCTCGCCGATTTCGGCGATCAGTTCTTTGACGTGGTCGTGAGCATGCCCGCCCCCGTGTTGGGCTTCATAGATACCGATGAGAGCCCACATAAAACAACCGATCAAAATGACCGGTTTGGATTTACGCATATGGATCTGTTCTTCGAATATGACCAGAGTGTAGGCCATACAAAAACAGATGATAGAGGCAAAACCGACCCAGGTAGCAGTTAGACTGTGCATTTTTTGGTCCTATTTGGTAAAGGTGAAAAACTGGCCCGAGCGGAATATTCGGAACCGCCCCGGCCTCAAGTAATAACCTGACTTATTTAATGATATTGGCTTGTCATGATAAATCAACAACTTGTGAAACACAAGCAATTGTCAACTTTGACTAATTTTTGTGCTAGCGAGTTTTCCGGGGATCTCCATTTACCTGGTAATTTACTCTAAGGCACCACTGTGACGCTGGACTGGTGAGCAATAGTTTAGCTCGGCTTAATCAAGTTTTTGCTCGTTGCCCCCGGCGGCTCGCCGGCCCTTATAAACTAAGGATTTCCCGTAGGAGGGTGGGGGAACAATAAAGTTGACTGTTTAGGAATTTGTGCTAAGATTTTGAGCAACGAAGTGGTTTAGTTGTACCTTCGATAACAATTACTAATTAATTGATTTTATTGAACGGTTTGTCTGCATCTCAGTACCTTTCTGAAGGTAAAAAAATAATCGACGAAGGGATACTGAGTCTTTTGCCGGAAGAGGAGGCCTATCCTGATGTCATCCACAAAGCGATGCATTATAGTCTCCTTGCCGGGGGGAAGAGGTTACGTCCCGTTTTGGTTATTGCCGCTGTAGAAGCGGTAGGGGGAGACCGGAAAGCGGTACTGCCATTTGCGGTGGCCGCCGAGTTGATTCACACATATACCCTGATTCACGATGATCTCCCTGCTTTAGATAACGATGACCTGCGGCGGGGGAAACCCACAAACCATAAAGTTTTTGGAGAAGCGGTTGCCATTTTAGCGGGTGACGCTTTGTTGACTCAGGCTTTTATCCTGATGACCCGGTCTGTAGGAATGGAGTCCATTCCACCCGATTGCATTCTCAATGCTACTCATGAGATGGCAACAGCACTGGGGTCTGCAGGCATGATTGGCGGTCAAGTGGTTGACCTTGAATCAGAGGGCAAACCGATTGACGCAGAAACTCTGGAATATATTCATATTTATAAAACAGGGTTTCTGATTCGAGCTTGTATCCGGTGTGGTGGCATTCTTAGTCGAGCTACTCCCCGCCAGTTGAATTCATTGTCCCGGTTTGGGGCTCATATTGGGCTTGCCTTTCAGATTATTGATGACATTCTCGATATCACGGGTGATGAAAAACAACTGGGTAAGGATATCGGCAGTGACTTGACTAAAGATAAAGCGACTTACCCAGCTCTTTATGGATTGGAAGAGTCTCGCCGCAAAGCCGAAGAGTTGGTTGAAGAAAGCATAGTTTGTCTGGAAGAATTTGATAATCGGGCAGATCCCCTCCGAGAGATTGCCCGGTTCTTTGTGCAACGAACATTTTAATTAACTGGGACCCCTCAAAGTATGAGCAAGCTCTTAGGCCAAATCGATAGTCCCCAGGATTTGAAAAAACTTTCAGTGGAAGAGTTACCGCTTCTCGCTCGGGAAATCCGCGATACTCTTCTGGAAACCATTTCTGAAACTGGCGGGCATCTGTCATCCAACCTGGGTGTGGTGGAGTTGACGATGGCGATGCATTACGTCTTTGACAGCCCGAAGGATAAGTTTGTCTGGGATGTGGGCCACCAATCTTATGTTCATAAGTTACTGACAGGCAGACGCGACCGATTCAGCACTCTCCGTCAGCAAGGGGGGTTATGTGGTTTCACCCGGCGGGAAGAAAGCGAGCACGATCACTGGAACTGCGGACACGGTGGCACTTCTATTTCTGCCGCGCTGGCTTTTGCTCAGGCGCGAGATCTGAAAAAAGAAGACAATAAGGTGCTTGCGATCATTGGCGATGGTTCGCTGACTGCGGGAATGGCTTTTGAAGGGCTCAACCATACCGGACATATCCAGAACGATATGATCGTTGTGCTCAACGACAATGAAATGTCCATATCTGCCAATGTGGGAGGCATGTCCGCGCATCTCAGTAAAATCATGACCGGGCAGGTGATGCTAAAAATCAAACAGGAGGTTGGCCAGTTTTTATTGGCGGTTCCTGGTATCGGTAAGGAAATCTCCCGCTATGCGCATAAGATAGACGAAGCTATAAAGGGAGTATTCATTCCCGGACGTTTGTTCGAAGACCTGGGTTTTCGCTATGTTGGGCCGATAGATGGTCATGATGTCGAAGAATTGATCAATGCCTTTAACAGTGTAAAAGACCTTAAAGGTCCGACTTTAATGCATGTCATCACCCGCAAGGGAAAGGGTTACGAACAGGCGGAAGAGAAAGCGGATGTCTGGCACGGTGCCAAACCCTTTGATATTTCTACGGGAGTATTTCACAAGAAAAAATCCAACCCGGCTTATACTGCTGTGTTTGCTGGTGCCTTGATTGAACTGGCTAAAGAGGATGACAAGATCATTGGTATTACTGCGGCGATGCCGGATGGGACGGGTATCAGTAAATTTGGCAAAGAGTTTCCCGACCGGACCTTTGATGTGGGCATGGCGGAACAACACGGAGTCGCTTTTGCAGGTGCTCTCTCGATAGAAGGTTTTCGTCCGGTTGCGGCCATTTATTCTACCTTTTTGCAAAGGGCGTATGATCAGGTTGTTCACGACATCTGCCTGATGAACCTGTCGGTGACGTTTGCCTTGGACCGGGCAGGAATAGTCGGGGAAGATGGTGCAACGCATCAAGGTTTGTACGACATTGCGTTTCTTCGCACCTTGCCGAACATGGTGGTCATGGCTCCTAAAGATGAAAATGAACTGCGGCATATGTTGAAAACAGCGATTTACCATCAAGGTCCTGCGGCCCTTCGTTATCCCCGAGGTTCCGGTTTGGGTGTACCGCTCGATCCTGAAATGAAGGAGCTTGAGATCGGCAAAGGGGAAGTGATTCAAGATGGATCAGATATTGCTATTTTTGCTTACGGGCATACGGTTGAATGGGCTCAGAAGGTGGCGGATAAGTTTGAGAAAGAAGGCGTCAGCGTTGCCGTTATCAATGCCCGGTTTGCCAAACCGGTGGATAAAGAATTGATTGTCAAATACGCTCTCAAAACACGGTGCCTGATTACCACTGAAGAACATTCTCTTAAAGGCGGTTTTGGATCCGCTGTTCTGGAAGCTCTGCAGGAAGAGCAGGTGGTGAATATTCCGGTTAAGTGTATTGGGCTTGGTGATATTGTTCTGGAACATGGCTCGCCCGGCGTACAACGTAAAAACCTTAAGCTGGACCCAGAGGGCATGTTTGAAACCATCATGACGTTTTATGGGGCAGTGGCAGAAATGGCGGCTTCCGGTAACGGGAAAACATGGGTGGTTGGTAATGGCAAGAAGTCTCATTCCCCGAACGGTAAAAAGCCTTCCTATTCCGGAAATGGCAAGAAAGAAGAGATCAAGGTAAAACAACCTCTGAATGGCTAGAACTTCCCACGTTAAGCGCTCTACCAGCGAAACCCAAATTGAAGTCCGTTTGAACCTGGATGGAACCGGGATTCAGGATATCCAGACCCCTGTCCCATTTTTGGATCATATGCTGGCGCAATTGGCCCGGCATGGTTATTTTGACCTGACGGTCAAGGCCCAGGGTGATACCCATATAGACTCTCACCATACACTGGAAGATGTCGGGATAGCTGTGGGTCAGGCTTTCAAGGAAGCGTTAGGAGATAAAAAAGGTATTCGCCGGTTCGCTGAAGCCAATGTGCCCCTGAATGAGGCTTTGGCCCAATGCATCATCGATATCAGTGGTCGGGCTTTTTTTGTATTCAACCTGGAACTTCCCAAAGCCAAGCTTGGTGAGTTCGATGTCGAACTGGTGCCGGAGTTTTTCCAGGCTTTTTCCGCCAACAGTGGTATGACCCTGCACTTTAATTCCCCATACTGGAATAATCTTCACCACATAACAGAAGCGTTGTTTAAAGCTTTTGCCCGCGCTTTAGATTCTGCCTGTACCTTGGACTCCCGCTCCGGAGATGTTCCTTCCACCAAAGGGACGCTTTAGTTGATCGCTATTATTGATTACGGAATGGGCAATCTCCGTTCCGTACAAAAAGGTTTTGAGGCCGTGGGTGCTGAGGCAATTGTTACCAGCGACTCGCGGAAAATCCTTTCGGCCAAATCTGTGGTGCTTCCCGGGGTTGGGGCTTTTAAGGAGTGTATGGCGAACCTGGAGAAGCTGGATCTTATTGACACCGTGCACCAGTCGGTCAAAAGCGGTAAACCCTTCTTGGGGATCTGCCTTGGACTGCAACTTCTGTTTACTCAGGCTGAAGAATTTGGTCATGTAGATGGGCTGGGTATCCTCCCCGGAAAAGTGGTGGGATTCAAAGATGCTAAGCCCAAGTCTGGTGAGCCGTTAAAAATCCCGCATATGGGCTGGAACCGGGTGCGAGTGACTCCCGGTAACCCGTTGTTTGATTCGGTGGCTGATGAGTCCTATTTTTATTTTGTGCATTCCTATTATGTTGTTCCTGAAGACCCGGCGATCATTGCCACTACCACCTGTTATGGAATCGACTTCGCATCTGGAATCCATCAAGAGAATATTCATGCTTTCCAGTTTCATCCGGAAAAAAGCCAGCGCCTCGGTCTTACCATGCTGAAAAATTTTTCCCGACTCCACCACTAGCCATGGGGGCAGGTAGCAATGGCCTGTTGAACCGAGCAGACAGTTGTCCGCAATATAATGATTGCTATTTACCTGCGGAGGTTCTCCGTCCACTAGGCCCGGCGAGCCGCCGGTGGCAGATAGCAATGACTCATCAAGCTTCCGATATTTCTTATTGCCAGATAGAGCTGTTGCACGCTGGCCCCACGCCCAGTGGCTAAAGGGTATCTTCGTGGCATTTTATTGTCCCTTCTCACAGCTTTGCTTTGGGGCGTCCTTCCTATCATTCTAAAAATCACTCTACAGGGTTTTCATGCCGGAACGATTGCCTGGTTCCGTTTTCTGTTTGCATTTTTGGTGCTGGCAGTCATCCTGCAATGGAAAGGACATGACCCCATGCGCATTCTTCGCAAGCCACCATGGATGGGAATCGTAGGAGGGCTTTGCCTGGCAGCAAATTATTACTGGGTGACGATGGGTGTGCACTTAAGCGGGCCCTCCAATATGGCGGTTCTGATACAGGTTGCTGGGGTGTTTTTGGTTTTGGCAGGGGTTTTTGTTTTTCATGAACACCTGTCTTTAATGCAGGTGCTGGGAATGGTCATTGTGGGATGTGGGTTGTTCCTGTTTTTTTATGACCAACAAAGCCGGATTCAGGAACCGGGAGAATATTATTACGCTAACTTTTTAATTGTTCTTGCGGCTCTGGTGTGGGTGGGTTATATGGTGTCGCAAAAATTTCTCAGTCGGCAATATGGGGCCCAGTCTTTAAACCTGTTGGTCTATGCCGTTGCCACCTTTGCGCTGATAGGAGGCGTTGAGTGGGTTGATTTCACCAGCGCGGGTTTCACCGCCTGGTTATCTCTGATATTTTGCGCAGTGAATACGCTACTTGCTTATGGCGCCCTTGCCGAAGCGGTGAAATATATCCCCTTGGCCCTGATCAGCGTTATCATTAGCCTGAATCCGCTAATTACCCTTTGGGGAATGAAAATTCTTCCTGAAATTGGCTTTGCCGGACTGCAATCCGACCCGGTCGGGTCGCTGGGATATTTTGGCGGTGCCATCGCTGTTACCGGAGTGGTATTGGTGGTCTACCGTCCGGGAAACAAGGCTACACCTTGAGGTAATAAGCAATACCTTTTTACTGCCCGCAAACCGTGCTGGCGGCTTGAAAAGCTTTTGCTCGTTGCCACCGGCGGTTCGCCGGCGTCTATTAGTCACCGGTTTCTGGATTTCATGCCCCGGTCGATTTCGCGGTCGGCCTCGCGTTTCTTGAGCGCGGCGCGTTTGTCATAAAGTTTTTTCGCTTTACAAATGCCGAGATCGACTTTTGCCTTACCATTTTTAAAATAAACTTTCAGTGGAACCAGAGTGCAGCCTTTTTCCTGGGTTTTGCCGATGAGCTTGCTGATCTCTTTTTTATGCAAAAGCAGTTTGCGCTTTCGCATAGGGTGATGGTTGAATTGCGTGGCTGGGGTGTAAGCATCGATATGGAAATGGAGTAGCCAGGCTTCTTCGTTATCAATGATGGCGTAGCTGTCGACCAGATTGGCTTTGCCGTCTCTCAGAGATTTGACTTCGGTGCCCTTTAGCACTATTCCGGCCTCGAAGGTGTCTTCGATGGAATAGTTATGTCTTGCCTTTTTATTCTGGCAGACAATTTTAATATCACTCACGATCAATAACCGGGTAAATGAAAAGCATTATTGAATCACCCTTACCTCAGTCCTACCCCTTCGGGGCACGAGAGCTTAGGAAGAATATTACGTCTACCTTCAAGGGAGAGGAAGCAAAAAATTCCTCTTCTTACTTATTTATTCAAGTAACCTGCTAGTTTATTTTCAGGATTACGGACTGCCCCACTCGGGCTTTCAGTTTTTTCCTGGCGTTATCTTCACGGTAGAAGATTTCCAGTTGATTCCAGCTATTGATGATGGCTCCGGGTTGATTGTCTTTCATCTGGTAATAACCGGTGACGAGTCCTTCGATACGGTGCTTGCCAATCTGCACATTTATTGTAGCTGATGGCGGAAAGGTTTCGTGGATTAATTCGGCAGAAATATTGGTGGTGAGGTTGCCAAAGTGGTCGATATGAATGATCTCCCCATGCAGGGATGTTTCTTTTAACAGGGGTTGAGGGAAGTCCAGGCGAACAGGTTTTAACACTCTGGGTCCCATTTTGGCATGTGCAATGCCGCTGGCAATCCACCCCGCACAGGGAGCGAATACATCGCGCCCGTGAAAGGTGTTGGAGACGTTTTTAAGAAAATATTTTTTGTTGGTGATCTCATAAACCCGGCTATCAGGCTGGATACCAAGGGTGAGTACCCCGTTGTCGGGTCCGATAAAGGTCTGAAATTTGGACTGCACCACCATGGCCCTGCGGATTATCGGGCCTGCCGTTTTCTTTGTTTTGCCTTTTGCCTTAAGGACGGAGCCGACACCGGGGTCTACCACTACCACATGCACGGTTTTTCTGGGAAACCAGGGGTAGGTAGCGTTGAGGATTAACGCGGCCTGAGTGATATTTTGCGGTTCGATATTATGGGTGATGTCAATGATCTGGGCATCGGGCACAATATTAAGAATGACCCCTTTCATGATACCGACAAAAGGGTCGTCCAGGCCGAAGTCGGTGGTAAGGGTGATTACTGGACGCATCCTGTAACCTGATGTTCAGAAACCCTCTGTAAGGCAACGGGGACCAGATTGTTTTTCAATGAGTCGGAACCCTCCACAATGACCGGAATATAGTTGCCGGTATGGCCTTTGAGCCACCCTGATTTCCTGTCCCGTTGATTTTCTATCAGTACGGTTTCTTGTTGTCGCAAAAAATTCTCGTAAAATTTAAAGGCTTTGCGTTTAGCCAATTGGGTCAGGTTCTGGTTCCTTTGTTTCTTTATATTGCCGGGAACATTGTCTTTGATTTGGTAGGCCTCGGTGCCCCGGCGTGGTGAGTAGGAAAACACATGCAGATAGGAGAATGGCAATTGTTCTATCAGTTTGCGGGTGTTTTCAAATCTTTCTTCGGTTTCGCCGGGAAAGCCGACGATAACATCCGCCCCCAGTCCCAGTCCGGGAATGGTGGTGATTGCGCGTTGAACAACTTCGAGATATTGACTGCGGTTATAATTTCTATGCATGGTTTTCAGGGTTTCATCATCACCGCTTTGCAAAGGGATATGCAGGTGCGAACAGAGCTTTTCGGTTTCTGCCATGAGCCGTATCAGGTCGCTATCAATTTCCATAGGATTGATTGAACTCAACCGAACCCGGAAATCTCCTGGAAGTTCAACGATATCACGAACCAGGGAGGAAAAAGTTTCGTTTCGATCCATTCCCCATGTACCCAGGTTGATGCCGGTGAGGGTGATTTCCTTGAACCCGGAAGTGACGGCTTGTTGGATATTATGGATAATATTTTCCCGTGTATCGCTGACCGATTTACCTCGTGCTCTGACAACAGTGCAGAAGGAGCAATTCTCATCACAGCCGGTTTGGACTTTGATGAAGGCTTTGGTCATGCCTTGAAAA
>JAPKCW010000243.1:0-2584 GCA_028822815.1 Nitrospinaceae bacterium
CAATAAAGGACGTGTGGTCGATGTAACGGGTGTAGTCGATCAGAAGCTGGCCCAATGCATTTCTGATATGCTGGATGATAAAAAGTATCCCAAACTCCCCTTCGCCGAAAACCCTAAAGACGCGAACCGGGAAGTTATTGCGCAATTGGATGCTTTGACTTCTACCGATGTCCCGCTCCCTTTCCTGAAAGCCATATTTAAACAGGAATCCAACCTCAAGCACTTCTATGTTCCCCGTGGTGCTGATGAGGACAATTATATAGTGGTGGGAATGGACACCAACGCAGGGGAAAAATATATCATCACTTCGCGCGGTTATGGCCTGGGACAATTCACCCTGTTTCATCAGCCGCCGAAGAAAAGTGAAGTCAAAAACTTCATGGTCGGTATACGAGGAAACATCAGCAAAGCTATTGCAGAGTTGAGGGACAAATTTGAATACTTTGCTACCGGTCCACCCGGAGGAGGACGCGCAGATGACCGATTTGCCGATGGTAGAACTCAAAAAAAACCGTTAGTCTGTCAATATGAAGAAAATGACTCGCGCTATTTAACGGATTGTAAAACCTGCGCAATGAAGGTGGGAAAACAAGATATCGTAGCAGAAGAAACCCCCTACTACGAAGGCTCCAAAAATACCTTCAAGAAAACCCAATACCACCCCGGCTCTTACAAAGGTGTTCCGATCCGCAAAAACTTTCCCTGCGACTGGCCTTATGCCATGCGTCGCTACAATGGCTCGGGTGTCAATTCCTACAATTATCAAGCTAGAGTATTAAAGCACTTGGCTAGTATATAAAAAGCGCCTTGATTCAGCTCTTATGATTATTGCTTCTGTACTTGAGGGATGAGGCAATGAAGTCCCGGAACAAGGGGTGCGGATTCATTGGGGAGGATTTAAACTCTGGATGAAACTGGCCTGCCAGGAACCAGGGATGGTCTTTCACTTCTATGATTTCCACCAGATTGCCGTTGGGCGATAAGCCGCTAAAGACCAGACCTGCCTCTTCCATTTGGATGCGGTACATGTTGTTGAATTCATAACGATGACGGTGCCTCTCTTCAATTTCCCTTTTTCCATACGCATTATAAGCATTGGATTTTTTTCTCAATTGGCAGGGATATTCCCCCAAACGCATGGTTCCGCCCTTATCTCCTTTGGTATTCTGATCGGGCAAGAGATCAATAACAAGATAGGGGGATGTAGTGGAAAACTCGCCGCTGTTTGCGTTTTTGAGATGGGCAACATTCCGCGCAAACTCAATCGCAGCGCAATGCATGCCGAGGCAAATCCCAAAATAAGGCACCTTGTTTTCCCGGGCAAACTGGACCGCTCTGATCTTGCCCTCGATACCCCGTTCTCCAAATCCTCCGGGGACCAGAACCCCGTCACATGCTTTCAACAACGTGATCCCGTTCTCTTTTTCAAGGGCCTCTGCTTCCACCCAGTCAAAAATGACACGGACCTTATTACCAATCCCTCCATGAACCAAAGCCTCCGTAAGGCTTTTATAGGACTCTTTCAAGTCCACATACTTGCCCACAATTCCTATCTTGACCTCGCCATCCGGCTTTTGCAAAACCTGGTTGATCTTTTGCCACCGTTCCAGATTCGGCTCTTTTCCCTTTATCCCTAATTTTTCCAGAATGATTTTACAAATTCCCTCTTTTTCATAACTAAGCGGGGCTTCATAAATGGAGGTGACATCCATAGCGGTGATGACAGAGTTTGTCTCGACACTGCAAAACAAAGCTATTTTTTCTTTGATGGATTTAGAAAGTTTTTTCTCAGTTCGACATAGTAGGACATCTGGTTGAATACCAATTTCCCGCAGTTTCTGAACGCTGTGCTGAGTGGGTTTGGTTTTTAATTCACCTGCGGTTTTAATATAAGGAACAAGAGTCAGGTGAACATAAAGTACATCCTTGGGTTTAACATCAAAGCGAAACTGACGAATGGCTTCCAGAAAAGGCAGGCTTTCAATATCACCAACTGTCCCCCCGATTTCACAAATCACCACATCCACGCCACTGCCAACCAAGCGGATATGCTTTTTGATTTCATCAGTAATGTGGGGAATCACCTGAACCGTGGCTCCTAAATACTCCCCTTTGCGTTCTTTTTGAATGACATTATGATAAATGCGACCGGCGGTGACGTTATTGGCCCGGCGCATTTTTGCGTGGGTGAACCGTTCGTAATGCCCTAGATCCAGGTCGGTTTCCGCCCCATCATCGGTCACATAAACTTCTCCGTGCTGAAACGGATTCATCGTCCCCGGATCTATGTTGATGTAGGGGTCAAGCTTGAGGATGGTTATTTTAAGACCGGAACATTCCAGCAAACTACCTATGGACGCAGCCGCAATCCCTTTGCCTAAAGATGATAGAACTCCACCTGTGACGAAGATGTATTTTACTTTTTTACCGTTAGTTCGTTTTAACACTCAATATTCCTCATCAATTTCAGGTTCAGGGTAAAACAGCCAAACGCTTTTCTATCATCGCCAAATCCGCTTCACAATCCACACCGATCGAGTCCAGGTTCGTTTCAACGACTTTAATTTTGAATCCACTCTCAAGG
>JAPKCW010000049.1:0-12147 GCA_028822815.1 Nitrospinaceae bacterium
CATTTTTCCAAAAGCGTTTAATGTGGGCTTTTCGCCCCAGTATCAACCTCCAAAATCGCAAGTGCAAGGAACCGCAGACCCTCCGCAAGTAGATTCCAGTGGGCAGGTTTCAGGCAACCCGACCGAACTGAATACGGTGAAAATCATTTCCGATGACAACGATATTTCCTCTGACGATACGGGTTTGAGGGGTTCCGAAAATAAAACCCGGGTCCGCATAGATCCCGAATCCCAGGAAGTCATCATCGAAGTCGTCAATGATAAAACAGGTAAAGAGGTTCGCCAGATACCCGGGGAGCAACAACTGCGCCTCAGTAAAGGAATCAGCGAATACAATAACTTGGCCTTCAATCACGACCGACCCGCTTAACCTTCCATCCGAACCGCAAACCGGGGCCATTTGCAAAAGGCCCCGGACAGCAAAATCATTCTCGTTAAAACAGGAATGATTTTGCTTTGCAATCCCACGCGTTGTCCAAGCAAATATTTTCCGATGATCCGGTGTTATAATAATCTTGATCATTTCGGCCGTGAAAACAAATCTTCTCTTCATGATCTCCCGTGAAAAAATTTAAAACAGGAATCGTTGGTTGCGGACGCATAGGAAGCATTTTGGAAGAAGATCCCTTACGCGGCAAACCTTGCACCCACGCCGGAGGCTTTTCAGCCTTGCCCGCAATCCATTTATCCGCAGGCTGTGATATTGATCCTGAACGACTGCGGAAATTCGGAAAACGCTGGAATATAACTGGATTATATTCTGATTACAGGAAAATGTTGGAAAAGGAGAATCTGGATATCCTCTGCATCGCCACCTGGACCTCACTCCACGCAAACATGACACTTGCGGCGGCAAAGGCTGGAGTCAAAGGTATTTTCTGTGAAAAACCCATTGCGATCAATCTGATTCAAGCACGAAAAATGGTTCGTGTTTGTAAAAAAAACAATGTCTCCCTGATCATCAATCACGAAAGAAGGTGGGACGCTAACTACCAGCAAGCTCGCAAACTAATCCTCTCTGGGAAAATAGGAGAAATAAAAACTCTCATTGGCAACACCTTGAGTTGGAAACCAGGCAGACTATCTGTATCCGAACATGGCGGTGGCCCCCTCTTTCACGATGGCACTCACCTTACAGATCTCCTGCTTTTTTTCGGTGGCCCTGTTGCCTGGGTCTCAGGGCATGAAACCAGACCAGGAGGAAAAAAGTATGTCGAAGAAACTGCATATGCCATGTTGGGTTTCAAAAATGGCGCTATCGGATTTATTGAAGGTGGTGGAGCGAGAAAATATTTTAATTTCGAGTTAGATATTCAGGGTTCAGAAGGCCGATTGCTCATTGGCAATTCCGGACGAGAACTGTATGTCGCAAAAAAAAGCCAGCGTTTCACCGGCTTTCACGAACTGGAGAAAATTCCTTTTCCTGAACCTAAAAAATATGAGTCTCCCTTTATCGGAGGAGCACGCGAAATGCTTAAAACAATTCGCACAGGAAAAGCCGGGACCTCAACAGGTATCGATGGGTTACGCGCCCTTGAAATCATTTCCGCCGTTTATCAATCAGCACAACAGAAGGGCAAACGTGTGATTGTCGGATGAATTTTAAAACCATTACATCCTACATATTAGTAACCCTGACAATCTTAATCCTGTTTACTTGTATGAAAATTCTAATGACCAGTAAGAATGAGTTCCTTTTGGCCGAAGATCACCTTGCTAAAAACGAACTTTCAAAAGCAGTCAACCATTACGAGAGGGCTTTGCGCTGGTTTTTACCTTTTTCTCGAACCCCAAACCGGGCAGCGGAAAAACTATGGGAGATCGCCCAAAACCAACAAACCCAAAACCAGAATATAGAAGCATTAAAAACCTACCGGATTCTCCGCAGCGCTTTTTATTCTGTCCGCAGTATTTACACTCCCGGAAAAAAATGGATTCACCTTTGCAATGAAAAGATTGCCCATCTAATGGCATTTATTGAATCTCAAGAAAGACCAGGAATAACTTTTTCAGAAAAAAAATCAGAATACATGGATTTAATGGAGACAGACCGCCCTCCCTTCACCTTTCCATCTATAATGAGTGCGATTGGGTTTTTTGGATGGGTTTCAAGCATTCTGTTGTTCATCTTCAAAGCTCTCTCCCGGCAAGGCCATCTTAAAAAACGCCCTGCCATTTTATTCGTTTCCACTTTTTTGCTCTTTTACAACATATGGATTTGGGGAATGTTCAACGCATAAGCCTCGCCCGCTAAACTACTCAACATTAAAAATATTTAATTGAAAATCACACCTCTTCTATGATATTTTTTTGGTACAGTATTTTCCTGCATGATGATTCACTTCGAGTTTTTCTGCTAGCCAAAAAACAAACAACCCCGCCGCAGGCGTACGGGGAATAAAACCTCCTTGTGGGACTTGAAAATCCCTTGGAAAGATACAGTCTTATGGAGAACCCGGATGATCGAGGTTGAAAATCTTACCAAGTACTACGGTCCAAGAAGGGCTATCAACAATTTAACTTTTCAAATAGCACAGGGGGAAGTCGTTGGCTTTCTAGGCCCTAACGGGGCGGGTAAAAGCACGACTATGAATATTCTTTCATGCATCCTTCCCGCATCCAGCGGGACGGCCCGAATCCGAGGATACGATACCTTTGAGCATTCGCTTGAGATCAGGAAAATAATCGGTTATCTGCCGGAAACTCCGCCGCTCTATCCGGACATGAGTGTTTGCGATTACCTGATGTTCGCCGCGCAAATCCGGGGAATGACAGGCAAGCAAACAGGAAATGCCGTAGAGAGAGTGATCGAAAGTTGTTCATTGAAAGATGTCAGCCATCGTATCATAGGACGGCTCTCTAAAGGATATCAGCAACGCGTTGGATTGGCGCAGGCCATGGTGCACGATCCTGATATTCTTATTCTTGACGAACCGACCATCGGTCTGGACCCTATTCAAATTATAGAAATCCGCAAACTGATTCAGGAGCTTGCCGTATCGCACACCATCATCCTCAGTTCACATATTCTTCCTGAAATCACACAAATATGCCAGAGGGTCATCATCATCAACGAGGGAGAAATCGCGGCGGTGGATTCCCTGGAAGGTTTGACCGCCTCACTGAGAAAAAGCGAACGTCTCTCCCTGACTGTCAGGAACGGAAATAATGCGATTGAGGAAAAATTAGCTGCCTTAGAGCAGGTGCTTTCAGTTTTACCTGGAGAGAAAAATCAATTCCTGCTTGAATGCGAATTGAATTCCAATCTTCAGGATGAAATCGCCCGCCTGGCTTTGGAAAACCAATGGGGCCTTGTCGAGATTAAACCCCTCTCCTTGACCCTGGAAGATATATTCCTCAAACTAACTATTGAAGAAAAGGATGTAAAGGCATGAGAAGCGCATGGATCATTGCAAAGAGGGATTTGGGGTCATTTTTCAACTCACCCATTTTTTACATAGTCACCACCGTCTTTTTAATCATATACAGTTTTATTTTTTTTAATATACTGAATTTTTTCAGCTTCCAGAGTTTTCAGGCAGGACAATTCCAGGCTATGGGAATGAACCTGAACCTGAACGAAATGGTAGTTGAACCCAGTTTGCAAAACATGTCGGTCATTCTATTGATGATCATCCCGATTATCACCATGCGCAGCTTTGCGGATGAAAAAAAAATGAAAACTTTCCGCCTCCTGCTTTCCTCCCCGGTTCATCTTAGGGAAATTATTCTTGGCAAGTTCCTGGCCTGCATGATAGTAGTGGCGGTGATGATTTTACTCTCCTCTTATTCTGTAGGCTTCCTGTTTCTGCTGGGAGAACCTGAACTAGGCCCTGTGGTTACAGGCTATCTAGGGGTGTTATTGATGGCAGGCTGTTTTGTGTCAGTAGGCATCTTCGCTTCATCTCTAACGGACAATCAAATTGTCGCCGCCGTTTTGACCTTCGGATTCTCCTTATTCATGTGGGTCATCGGCTGGGGTGCCCAGGCGACGGGCTCCACCGCCGGACAGGTGCTTCAATACATTTCCATTGTCGATCATCTGGAACGTTTTTTAAAAGGCCTGGTGAATACCAGCGACCTGGTTTATTACCTGAGCTTTATCTTATTCAATCTTTTCCTCTGCCACCGCGTGCTGGATTCCAATCGATGGAGGTAAAGCAATGAAAAAACTAGGACCCATGGCAGGTTGGCTGGCTCTGACAACAGGTTTTATCGCCTTGTTTTTTTATATTGTCCTTCCCGATCTCAAAAGCGTATCAACCTCTCTGACGGTCGTCTGTATTATTAACGGAATATTTTTCTTCATTGCCGAAGGCCCCAGTTTAAAGCAGAACCTTTCTTCACGTTCTGCACTATACGGCGCAAACACCCTGGTCGTGACCACCGTATTCCTGGGCATATTGATTTTTTTGAACCTGCTTGCTTTCCGCCATGAACATCGTTTTGATTTTACAGAGGGAGGGTATTTTACCCTTGCACCCCAAACCAAAAAATTTATTTCCAATCTACCCCGCGAAGTGACGCTGACGGCTTTTTTCCAAACCGATTCTCCGGAAAAGGCCGCCTTTGCCAATTTGATTGCCGGTTATCTTGAAGAAACCAATAAAATTAAACTTAAGTATGTGGACCCGGATAAAAACCCCTCAGTCACCAAGCAATATGGTGTTACTACCTATGGAACCGTAGCCCTTGAAAGCGGTGCCAAGGAAACCAAGATTCAAAACACAACCGAGGAAAACATCACCAACGCGCTTTTAAAAGTAACCCGCGATGAACAAAAGGTGATTTATTTTCTTGAGGGACATGGCGAGAGCCAAATAGGAAGCACCGAAAACGAGGGCTACTCCACCGCCAAAACAAATCTTGAGCAGGACGGATTTATCGTCAAGCCGTTATTACTGCTCCAGTCGGGGGAAATTCCTAAAGACGCTTCGGTACTGGTCATTCCTGGCCCCAAAAAACCGATCCAGGATGAAGAAAAAGCAGTTATTGAAAACTATTTAAACTCCGGCGGTTCGGTTTTCATGCTCATCGATCCCAAATCTTCATCCAGCATGGAGGCTTTTCTCAAAAAATGGGGCATTGAGCTTGGAGAGGATATCGTCATCGACCCCATGTCCAAACTTTTCGGAGGAGATTTCGCGGCACCGGTTGTCAATCAATATACGGTTCATGAAATCACCAGCGACTTTGTTCTGGCAACTATTTTCCCGATTATAAGATCAGTCCGAGGGATTCCTGTAGCTGGCATCACCACCACTGAACTTTTGAAAACCGGCGCTAACAGTTGGGCGGAATCCGATTTTGGCTCCGGCACCGTACAGTATGATGAGGGCAAGGATGTCAAAGGGCCGGTTTCCGTCTCAGTCATCGCTACAAAATACCCAGAGGAAGAGAACCCTGCAATCGCTGAAAACCTGGAAAAACCAAAGAGTGAAAAACCCGCATTAAAAGCCACCCTGCTGGTGGTAGGCGATTCTGATTTCTCCAATAATCGCTACACCAACTTTTCAGGAAATGGGGATTTTTTCCTCAACGCCATTTCCTGGCTTGCGGAAGAGGAAAACCTGATTTCCATTCGCCCTAAAGAAAGAAAAAATACGCCCATTCAAATGACACAATCCTGGGGCTATGCAATATTCATCATGGGTGTCATTGTGTTTCCCGGACTGGTTGCGACAATGGGAATTCGCACTTGGTGGAGGAGACGCCGACTATGAAGTTTAAAGGAACGGCCCTGATGTCGGCTGTATTCCTGAGCCTGGTGCTTTTTTATTTCTTCGTTGACCTTCCCGCCGAACAAAAGGAAAAAATCGAAAAAGAACGAGCTGAAAAAATCTTTCCCTTTGAAACAGAAAAGGTGCTTGAGTTTTCTCTAGCTGGCAATGGCGACCTTATAGCCTTAAAACGAAACGCCCCGCATAGCTGGGAACTCACCCGCCCCCTCTCGGCATCCGGCGACTCCGTCGAAGCAGAAGCCTTTTTATCAGAAATTGAAAACCTTAAAAAAACCCGGGTGGTAGAGGAAAACCCTAAAGATCTTTCCATTTATGGCCTGAGCACCCCATTTCTTAAAATCCATTTCAAATTCGAAAATGAAAAAGAGGGAACCTTGTTGTTAGGCAACGAAAATCCTATGGGGGGCAATCTCTATATCAAGCGGGAAAACTATCCCGCCGTGATGATGACCCCTGCATCCAAATCCCAATTTGAAAAGTCCGTTTACAATTTTCGCGACAAAACCCTTCTTAACTTCAGCACCGGTACCATCAAGCGCATACAAATCATCAGCGAGAAAAAAAATCTGGAGTTAAAAAAGAAGGGTGAGGTCTGGAAAATATCAGGAGATATTGATGCTCAGGGAGACAAGGATGCCATCATGAACTTTCTTCAGTCCATTCAATTTTCCAGGGTCCAGGAGTTTGTGGATGAAAATCCCGACTCGCTGGAACCTTATGGGCTGAATCCGCCGAAACTGAAACTAATTTTAGAAAGTGAAAAAGACAAAATCCACACCCTTGCCCTCGGTAATACGAAAGAGGGAAAAGGCTATTTCGGAAAAATCAACGATGCCAAAAATATCGTACTGGTAGATACCAGACTGTTTGATACACTTTCCCAAAAAACCGTGGAGTTTCTTGACAAAACATTGATAGCGTTTGAGGAAAAAGAAATTCTTGCATTATCTCTGCGATCCGAAAACGAAACCATACATCTGGTCCGTGGGATAAATAATAATTGGGACATCCAGAGCCCGATAAAAACAACCGCCGACCTGTCCACCCTTAACAGTCTGCTCTTTGATCTCAAGGAAGTCAAGATTACAGAGTTCATAAAAATCTCCCTCGATATCCCCAAAAAATTTGGTCTGGACACCCCGCAAAAATCTTTTAGCCTGAAAATGAAAGACGGGAAAACCTGGACCCTGCGATTCGGCAATCAAACCAGTAATGGCAAACAGGTATTCGCTAGCCGAACCGGCGAGTCGACCGTATTTTCAATTTCCAAAGAAGTGGTCAATAAACTGTTTCGCAGCCTTCACGATTTAAGAAATAAAAAGCTACTGCAATTTGAAAGTGATGAAGTGACTAAAATTTTAATTAAAGCTTCTGACAAACTCTTTGAGTTGAAGAAAAAAGGATCGGAATGGCACCTTGAAAAACCTGAAAAAATCAAAACCAAACATATCGGTCACGATCTGATTTGGACCCTGAAGGGATTGGAGTTTAATTCTATTGTCACCCCACCCCTGCCCGAGAATCTCGCTGGATTGAATGCCCCCCTGTTTACCATCAGCCTTTGGAAAAATGAACTAGAAGAGGTTGCCGCCTTAAAGGTCGGGAAACTTTTTGACCCGGAGCAGGAATATATCGTTCAAGCCGGAAACCAACAATATCGGGTCAAGAATAAATTTATCGAGCCCATCCCTTTAGACCTAGAAAAATTCATGCCCTAATAGGCGCTTAAAAATCATAGGAATCATAAAAAATCTGGTTTTAAGATCCCCACCTTATATAGTATGTATTGCTCTCTATAGCACACATTATATAGTAGATAAAGAACCAAACTCATATAAAACCGGTTTTTTATACCCAGTAAATATATAAAACAAAAGGACTTAAAAGTTTTTTCGCAATTTTTTTCAAATTAGTCCTTGACAGGTACCATATGTAGTGGTACTTTCTTTAAAGCATACAATATAAAGGAGCAGTGTCTTATGATCAGGTGCGATAAAAAGTGCTTGTTCAGGTTCCGGATTAGGTTTTCTTTGGGAGAAAAAATTAATTGAGAGCAGTTACAGATCTTCCAACGGCGGGTTACTAGAAATGCGGGTTCCATAAAAATGAATGCGATGCATCCCGAATTCGATTTGTTAAAAGCAACCAGTGGGATGCGTGCCAGTCTCAAACCCCTTCCCAAACCCCCAAATGTTTTGAGCGCCAGCCGAATCCTCCGTTTAATATCGGCAGATGATATCCGTCCAATTGGCGTTGAATGGAACCTCTTTTTAACGTTGGGTTTAGCCCAACACAATAGTAACCCGCCCCCTTTCTTTAAAAGGATGCGCCCCGCCTTTTCAGGAGTTTGTAGGTATTGCTAGTATTTGCCTCCATGTCAAGGGCGGTTAAATAAAGGATTCACTTTAAGGTTTCATTCGGGAAAGGTGGGGCGCTGACCCTCTTTCCCGTTTTTATTGCCTTGAATAATTTTTTATCGCTTTCCCCCTCCCGCTTGTTTATAATCCCCTCCAATAACCAACTATGGAAAATATTGTGAGCAAAACCTCCATCGATTCAACTCCCGTTCCCTGTAAAGGTGATTATCTCCCTCAATATGCGCATAGGGGCGATGCCGGAGCCGATTTAAGAGCGGTGGAAACCCGGATAATTGCTCCTCGAGGTCGGGAACTGGTTGCTACCGGAATTCACTTGGAACTTCCTGAAGGGCACGCTGGTTTGATCTGGCCGCGCAGTGGACCGGCGGTTAAACTAGGGCTCGATTGCGGTGCCGGAGTGATCGACTCGCATTATCGAGGCGAGATAAAAGTCCTTCTCTTCAACCATTCCGATGAGGAAATCCGTATCCAGTCCGGAGACCGTATCGCCCAGTTGATCATCCAAAAAGTAGAAACGGTCAAATTTATATTCAGCGACCATTTAAGTGAAACAGCCCGCAACACTGCGGGTTTTGGATCAACGGGGGACCTTCCTGTTGCAAATCCAGGTTCATAATTCCACTCTTCAACTGGAACAGGGCGATATCACCGACAGCTCTGCCGATGCCATCGTCAATGCCGCAAATTCAGACCTGATTCTTGGTGCAGGCGTGGCTGGGGCGATCCGCCGTAAAGGGGGGCCGTCCATTCAGGAAGAATGTGACCGCATCGGGTCTTGCCCTGTAGGCAACGCAGTAATCACCTCAGCAGGTAATTTGCAAACGCGTTTTGTCATCCATGCTGTCGGCCCCAAGTGGGGCGAAGGCCATGAAGTCGAAAAACTAAGAAATGCCGCAATCAAAAGTCTGCAACGCGCGGAAGAAAAAAAACTAAAGTCTATCGCCTTTCCGGCAATCAGCACTGGCATATTTGGGTTCCCTCTTAAGCTTGCAGCAGAAACCCTCCTTACCGCTGTTTGGCAATATCTTTCCCAGAAGAGCGAAATTGAGACCGTGACATTTATCCTTTTCGACATAGAAAGCTTCAATGTTTTCAAAGACCAATTGACTTTTCTTGCAAAAGGGAAAATCTGATTCCCCGATAGTCAAGAATTCAGATATAATAGGTAAAATCGAACTTTAATTTTATGAGCTTCGCATGGGTTTACTAGCCTGGATACAAAAACAATTTGGGATTCCTCTGGTCGCAGAAAAAGCTGTAGAAAATGAAAACAGCCAGGAACCCACGCCCTCAACAGAAGGGCAATTCAAGGTGCTTCGCATACAACCGACTCCCAACCCGGATGCCTTCCAGTTTATCTTGAACGGCAAAGTCATTGGGGCAGGCACGAAAACTTTCGACTCTCCCGATGATGCCGGGGATGACCCAATGGCCAAAACCTTATTTGATATTTTTGGCATACAAAGTATTTATATAAAAGAAAACTTTGTCACTATTACCAAGTCTAATGCCGTGGGGTGGCACACGATCATGGAAAAAATCGGCGCCGCCATAGAAGCGCATCTGAAATTTTATGAAACAGGTGATGAAACACAGGAAGATAAAGATGTTCATCCAGTATTGGAAAACTTCAATAAGGAAGATTTTTTCGATTACAACGATGAACGAAAAACCGAGGTGATCAACGCCCTGCTGGATATTGCCATTCGACCGGCTTTAGCGAATGATGGCGGGGGAATTAATCTTCTCTCTGTGCAAGACAAGACCATCAAAGTTCACTATCAGGGAGCTTGCGGCAGTTGCCCCAGTTCAACCACCGGAACCCTGCAATACATAGAACAATTCCTCAAAGAAGCCATTCATCCTGATCTCGAAGTTCAGGCAAACTGACCCCGGTACCCACTAGGCGTGGAGCCAATGCGCAATAGCTTTTTACTGCGTTCAAAAGGTTATCTCGGCACAACCAGCCATTGCTCATTTCCTCCAGACGTAGCCTTGTTGCTATTTGCAACCAGCGGCTCGCCGGCGCTTAGTGGTGAACAGATAGTCGAGAGCACTTTTCGGGTCGGGAACCATCGCATACATATCCTTGATACTGGGTTTGGTAAATTTCAAATCTACCATTTCGTCGAAGGTCGCGCACAACCCATCATAAAAACCCTGGGTATTGATAAAAACCAACGGTTTGTCGGTAAGGCGTAATTGGCGCATGGAAAGGATTTCCATCGCTTCTTCAAGGGTGCCAATACCGCCGGGCAAAACGATAAATGCGTCGGATCGTTGGTCCATCACCGCTTTGCGTTCACGCATATCCCGGGTAACGATCAACTCATCAGCTTCAGAATATTTAATATCTTTGGACGTGAAAATCTCCGGCAGGACGCCGATCACCCGCCCCTTCTCTTCGTGTACTCCACGGGCCACGCAACCCATTAACCCGATCGAAGCCCCACCGTAGACCAGCTCAATCCCCTTCTTTCCCAGTTCGCGTCCCAGTTCCAAAGCAACACTTTTGAATGACTCATCCACAGATTGACTGGATGCACAAAAAACACAAATAGCTCGAATCTCATTCATCCCGACCAGCCAATTCCATAGGACAAAAATTCTTAATTTTCTTCATCTGCTGAATAAAGGTTTTTATGTTCGTTGATCGCATAGCGGTCCGTCATCCCGGAGACATAGTCACAAATCCGCAGCTCAAGCAATCCCTCGTTTTTCTGGACCCAGTCAGGAAGAAGCCCCGGCATTTTAGTATATGCCTTGAAGATTCCCTCCAGCGTCAACTCGGCTTTAAATTCCATACGTAAGACCTTACGGTGAGAATACATATTTTTATGGAGGAAATTTTTTAACGCCTTATTTTTTTCAGCAACTTCTTTTCCAAACGCCGCCATACGAACAGGGGCGCGACGCACATCATCTACCGTGCCGACTTTATACTGTTTGAGATTCTTCAACGTAGCCCGGCGAAAATCGCTGATGAGATCGTTAATGATGCTTCGAACTACCTGGTATTTTTTCAGTTTAAAATCCAGGCCCGTATATTTCTCATCAAACTTTTTTTCATTCTCTTTCCAGAGGGCCACTTTTCTTAATTGACCCAGGTCGAGCAGGTTGGAGGTAATCCCGTCATCCAGGTCGTGGGCATTGTAAGCAATACTATCAGCAAAGTCGGCAACCTGGGCCTCCAAGGAAGGAAAACGAACCGCTGAATCAGAAGTAACAGGGTTATCTTCGTCTTGAGAATGTTTGCTGATGCCTTCCATCACTTCCCAGGTCAAGTTGAGTCCATCGAATTCCGGGTAACGTTTTTCGAGCAGTTTTACAATTCTCAAGCTCTGTTTATTATGCTCAAAACCACCATTCCCTTTCATCAACCGGTTCAACACATTTTGTCCTGTGTGTCCGAAAGGAGGATGGCCCAAGTCGTGAGACAGGGCAACCGCTTCCGCAAGATCTTCATTTAATTGCAAGGATTTACAAATGGAGCGCGCGATCTGCGCAACTTCAAGGGAATGGGTAAGACGAGTCCGGTAATAGTCGCCTTCATGGTAGACAAAAACCTGGGTTTTATATTCCAGTCTTCTGAATGCTGCAGTGTGGATGATTCGATCACGGTCCCGTTGAAACCGGGTCCGGTAGGAGTGTTCCTTTTCCTTATGCTGGCGTCCTTTACTTTCCCCGCTTTTCATCGCGTAGGGAGCCAGGGATTGAACTTCGATTTTTTCGAGATCTTGCCGCTTGATCAAGATGCGACCTAATTCTTAATAGGGTGAGGCGGAGAATCTCCGCTGATAAGTAGCAATATTTTTATCCTGCGGGCAAACGTTCTCTCGGCCCAACGAGTCCTTGCCAGTTTGCCCCACGCCTAGTGGGTCAGGAAGTCAAATCATCCGAAAGCTGGTCCCAGTCCGTTTCTTCAATTTCTTTTTGGGTAATAGGACCCAGAACCTGAAACCTCTCCTTTTCGTCAGGACTCAGGGCAAGTTCCTGAAAAGTGATTTCATCCCCCTCCTTCAAACCCG
>JAPKCW010000244.1:0-2581 GCA_028822815.1 Nitrospinaceae bacterium
GATGCATTTAAATCAATATTTTCCATTTAAACGTAGAATTTTTAAGAAAGTTCAGCTGATCGAGAAAAATCGTTCTTCATTTCAATATTATTATTTTTGCTAGCCTGTAAAATCTATTTACCCCTTCGGGGCACGAAGTCTAAGAAAAAAATATCACGCCCCCTGGCCCCACGCCTAGTGGAATAGGTCAGCAACGGCCGTAGCGGTCTTCAAAACGGGAGATATCATTTTCATCCAGGAGATGGCCGAATTGAATTTCAATAATTATAAGCGGGTCGGAGCTGGAGTTTTCCAGCCGGTGTTTGGTGTTTTTGGGGATGGTGATGGAGTCATTGACTTTTAATTGCAAGGTTTCTTCGTCTAGCACCACTTGCGCTGAACCGGAGACAACGGTCCAATATTCACTGCGGTGCTGATGGGATTGCAAGCTGAGTGCCTCACCGGGCAAGACTTCAATACGCTTTAGCAGATAAGAGGGGCCGGAATCCAATACAGTGTACGATCCCCATGGTTTTTTGACGGTGGAGGGTTGTTTCCCTTCCGGGTGGCCGTTTTCATTGAGAGATTCCACCAGTTTTTTTACATCCTGAGAACGCTCTTTGGCGCAGACCAGAATGGCATCCGGACTGTCTACCACTATCGTGTCTTTTAATCCTAATACAGCGATGAGCCGATTCTGCCCCTGGATTATGGAGTTCTTGCAATCTTGCGCCAGAACATTTCCACTGATGATATTACCCTCAGAGTCTTTTTCGGATACATCGTCCAAAGCGCTCCAGGCACCGACATCGTTCCAGCCGAACTGGGCAGGTATGAGGACTACTTGGGATGAATTTTCCATGACCGCATAGTCGATGGAAAGATTGGGCAGGGAATAAAAAAGGCCACAGCCTTTTTTATTCAGTTCCAGGTAGCTTGGTTTTCCTTTTGAATTTTGCAGACAACCCGCGATAGTTTCAAGCTGGGAATGAATATTTCCCGCATGCTGCCGCAATTCTTCAAGAATGGTGGAAGCCTTCCAGACGAAGATTCCGCAATTCCAAAAGTAATTGCCTTGTTCTAAATATTGTTTGGCTATAGCAGGGTCGGGTTTTTCCACAAACCTTTCTACCTGGTAAGCCCCACCTTCCGTCTCAGTTCCCTGTTTTATGTAACCAAATCCGGTTTCGGGTCGGGTCGGAGGAATGCCGAGGGTAACCAGATAACCCTTTTGGGCAAGAGTTTCTGCTTTTTGAAGGGTCTTGATAAAGGCCTCGGAGTTCGTTACAACATGATCAGCGGGAAAAACGCCCATGACCGCATCGGGATCTTTGTCGATCAGCAATTTTGCCATAAGACCGATTGCCACTGCGGTATTTCGGCTACTGGGTTCTGCTATAAGATGATCGGAAAAAAAACCGTAGGAATTCAACTGGCGCAGGGTTTCGATCGCCTGCTGATGGTTAGTGGCCAAGTACAATTTTTCAATAGGAACCGAGGGCAACAGGCGCTGAACCGTGTTTTGGAGCATGGTCCCGGGACCCACGATTTTCTGCAATTGTTTTGGGCTTTGTTCGCGGCTTTTGGGCCAAAAGCGGGTGCCGCTTCCTCCGGCCAATATAACTCCGTACATAGGATTGTATTGTCTTTCTTTTTGATCGTTGAGGTAATCTCTGCGCGGGTCTCAAGGACTAAACTGGGTTTTGTTGAATAATTTTTATTCCACCCAAACCCGCACCCATTCTAGCTAAAAAGACATCAAAGGACTAGGAAAATAACCAAGGTTGGTGGAAAGAAGAAAAGGATTCACGTTGGAAAACTTAAAATCATTCTGGCCTTATATCTCCAAATACCGCAAGCAAATGGCAATAGGTATTGCGGCTTTAATCATCACGGATTCCATGACGTTGGTTGTGCCCTGGTTGATAAAGGAGTTTATCGATGTCTTGCCTGGAAAACCTTCTTCAGAGCTTCTTTTAAAATATGTTTTCCTTCTTTTGGGGGTCTCTTTATTTCTTGTCGCGGGCCGTTATGGGTGGCGGGTGTATATGTTCGGCGCTTCCCGGAAAATCGAATTTGATATCCTGAATCGACTATTCGAGCATCTTTTAATTTTAGACCGGACATGGTACCTGAAACAAAAGACGGGAGATATCATGTCGCGTGCCACAAATGATTTAAGGGCCGTGAGAGAATTTTTCGGCTTGGGGGTACTGATTCTCATCGATGCGGTTTTTGTTATTTTTGCCGCCGTGGGCATGATGAGCTGGATCAACTTTGATTTAATGCTCAAGGTTTTTTTGCCACTGCCCATTATTTCGTTTTTGTTTTTTTATTTTGTTAAGGAAATCGGCAAGCGCCATAAAGCGGTGCAGGAGCATTTGGCCTTAATAACAGGACAGGTGCAGGAAAATCTTGCCGGAATCCGGGTTCTTCACTCATTTGTTCAGGAAGAAAATGAAAAAACAAAATTTGCGCAACTGAACAACGAGTACATCAATAAAAACCTGGCTGTAACCCGAATATTCGGAATTTTCACCCCTACCATGGTGTTTATATTAGGAGTGGCGGCAATGCTTTCACTATGGATGGGAGGGAAAGC